>DATCRS010000001.1:0-2225 GCA_036568845.1 Devosia sp.
GTACAAGGTGGATGGCGGGTTGCTCGCCAAGATCGGCGTGGTGCTGCCGGATTAGGGGAGTTTCCACCGCCAATAGTCGCCCGGCGCAAACCCCTCCTCGATGCGGATCACCTCGTTCCACTTGGCAGTCCGCTCCGAGCGCGCCATCGAGCCGACCTTGATCTGGTCGGAGCCGAGGCCCACGGCGAGATGGCTGAGGGTTACGTCCTCGCTCTCGCCGGATCGGCCGGACTGGATGGTGTTCCAGCCCAGTGTCCGGGCGGCATTGGATGCGGCGATGAGCTCGGAGATGGTGCCGCACTGGTTGGCCTTGAGCAGCACGGAATTGCACGCACTGAGCGTCGCCGCATGGGCGATGCGTTCGGCGCTGGTGGTGAGATAGTCGTCGCCGATGATCTGGATTTTCTGGCCCAGCCGCCGGGTGATCTCGGCAAAACCGGCATCGTCGTCCTCGGCCAGCGGGTCTTCCAGCGAGACGACAGGATAGTCGGCGACCCAGCGTTCGAGCAGCGCGATCATGCCGGCGGTGTCGAGCTTTTTGCCTTCCAGCGCCAGCACATAGGCGCCGTCGATGAAGAATGAGGACGCGGCGACGTCGAGGCAGATGCCGATGTCGGTGCCGGGCTTGAAGCCCGAGGCCTCGATGGCGCGGGTCAGCTGTTCCAGCCCCTCCTCGTTGGCGACAAAGTCCGGCCAAACCCCGCCCTCGTCGGCTACGCCGTTGAGCTTGCCGGCTTTTTTCATCGCGGCAGCGGCGGCGAGATAGACCTCGGCGGTCCACTCGGTGGCTTCGGCAAAGCTTTTTGCGCCGAGGCAAAGGACTAGAAAGTCCTGGATATCGATGCGGTTGCCGGCATGGCGGCCGCCGCCGAAGATCTGGATCATCGGGGCGGGGATGGGGGCTTCGGCGACGCCGGCGAGACCTCTAAGATGCTGCCAGAGCGGCACTTTCCTAGAGGCCGCAGCGGCCCAGGCGACGGCCTGCGAGGTGGCGACGATGGCGTTGCCGCCGAGGCGCTCCTTCTGGGGCGTGCCGTCGAGACGGACCAGCGCAGAGTCGATCGCGACCTGGTCGATGGCATCCATCCCCTTGAGCGTACTGGCAATTTCGCCGTTCACTGCCGCCAGCGCACCATTGACGCCGAAGCCGCCGAGGCGCTTGCCGCCGTCGCGGCGATCGAGCGCTTCACGTCGGCCGGTGGAGGCGCCGGAAGGGGCGATGGAGCGGCCCATGCTGCCGTCTTCGAGGCCGATTTCGACCTCGACGGTGGGCCGGCCGCGGGAGTCCCAGACCTGCCGGCCATGGATTTTGACGATGTTTGCCATGTTGATGAACGCCTAATGAACGGCCCCGATGACCCGACTCAGTCGCCTTTGCGGGGTGCGGATCATCGGAATGGAGATGCGGCGGATGGTTTCACGTGAATCTTCGCCGAGATACTCGACCGGCGACTTGCCATCCACCCGCGCCAGCATGAGGCAGGGGAGCAGCGCTGCGGCACGGTCGTCGAGCTCGGGCCTCAGCGCATCGGGAAAGTGATCGAGCCAGGTGGCGGCGAAGGCGCGCGCCTGGCTGAGCAGCGTGTCCCGCAGTTGCGGCATGTGCACCGACTTCAGCACCAGGTGATTGAGGCAGAAGGCGGCATCGAAGGCAGGATCGCCGTACCAGGCGCACTCGGCATCGAGCAGCACCGGATGGCCGTCGCGCTTCGAAATGAGGATGTTCTTGGGACTGACATCGCCATGCACCAGCGCCAGCTTGGTCCGCCACGAGCGTTCCAGCGTCGCAAGGATTTCCGGTGCGAGATCGGGGTGGCGGCCGGCGAGGAAGCGCAGATAGGGGTCGAAGCGCAGCGCGTCGATGAGATGGTCGGTGGGGAATTCGGCGGCGGCCGCCGCGTCGTTGAGGGTGGCGCGGTGGATGCGCCCCAGCGCATCGGCGACGCGCACCGGAACCTCGGGATCGGCGCGGCCGGCCAGCAGCTCGGACTTCCAGAGCAGGTAGTCGCCGGGCGGCAGGAATTCGAGCAGCGCGATGCCATGCGCCTGGTCCTCGGCGAGGACCTTCGGCGCGGCGCCAGGGACGATCATCGACGCGCGGCGGAGCCAGGCGACCTCGTAGTGGTTGCGCTCGAGCGGCGCCTGCCAGTCGCTTGCGACCTTGAGCTTGCGGAGTGCGCGCTTGGCGCAGGCGAGGCGGCCGTCGGCGAGTATGACCTTGACGA
>DATCRS010000002.1:0-14207 GCA_036568845.1 Devosia sp.
GCTCTAAGCAGGAACGAGGTCAACAAATGGCAAGAGCAGCAGCCAAGGCAGCGGAAGCCGGCAAGCCCATGGGCCGTGTCAGCCAGGTCATCGGCGCCGTGGTGGACGTCACGTTCGACGGCCACCTCCCGGCCATTCTCAATTCGCTGGAGACCACCAACAACGGCAGCCGCCTCGTCCTCGAAGTGGCGCAGCATCTGGGCGAAAACGCCGTGCGCACCATCGCGATGGACACGACCGAGGGTCTCGTCCGCGGCGCTGAAGTCACCGACACCGGCAACCCGATCTCGGTGCCGGTCGGCGACGAGACGCTGGGCCGCATCATGAACGTCATCGGCGAGCCGGTGGACGAAGCCGGCCCGGTCAAGACCGCGTCGCGCCGCGCCATTCACCAGGACGCCCCGTCCTTCACCGAGCAGTCTTCGGAAGCGCAGATCCTCGTCACCGGCATCAAGGTCGTGGACCTGCTCGCTCCCTATGCGCGCGGCGGCAAGATCGGCCTCTTCGGCGGCGCCGGCGTGGGCAAGACGGTGCTCATCCAGGAGCTCATCAACAACGTCGCCAAGGCGCACGGTGGTTATTCCGTGTTCGCCGGCGTGGGTGAGCGGACCCGCGAGGGCAATGACCTCTACCACGAAATGATCGAATCGGGCGTGAACAAGGACCCCAAGGAGCACGGTGGTTCGACCGAGGGCTCCAAGTGTGCCCTGGTGTTCGGCCAGATGAACGAGCCGCCGGGCGCCCGTGCCCGCGTCGCGCTCTCGGGTCTCTCGGTCGCCGAGCACTTCCGCGACGAAGGCCAGGACGTGCTGTTCTTCGTGGACAACATCTTCCGCTTCACCCAGGCGGGCGCCGAAATGTCGGCTCTGCTCGGACGTATTCCTTCGGCCGTGGGCTACCAGCCGACGCTGGCCACCGACATGGGCGCGCTGCAGGAACGCATCACCACCACCAACAAGGGTTCGATCACCTCGGTGCAGGCCATTTACGTGCCGGCCGACGACCTGACCGACCCGGCGCCGGCGACCTCGTTTGCCCACCTCGACGCGACGACCGTGCTCAACCGCGCGATCTCCGAAAAGGGCATCTACCCCGCCGTGGACCCGCTGGACTCCACCTCGCGCATGCTCTCGGCCAATATCGTGGGCGAAGAGCACTATGACACCGCCCGCCAGGTGCAGCAGATCCTGCAGCGCTACAAGGCGCTCCAGGACATCATCGCCATCCTCGGCATGGACGAGCTCTCCGAAGAGGACAAGCTCACCGTGGCCCGCGCCCGCAAGGTCGAGCGCTTCATGAGCCAGCCGTTCCACGTCGCCGAAGCCTTCACCGGCGCTCCGGGCGTGTTCGTGGCTCTCGAAGACACGATCAAGGGCTTCAAGGGCCTGGTGAACGGCGAGTACGACCACCTTCCGGAAGCCGCCTTCTACATGGTCGGCACCATCGAAGACGCGGTCAAGAAGGCCCAGAAGCTGGCCGCGGCCGCGTAAGTTAGAAGCCAATAGGAAATAGGGAGTAGGCAGTAGAGATAGGAAAAGTGCCGGCGCATCGCGCTACTGGCTACTGCCTATTGCCTACTGCCTAACGATGGAATGGCCGAAGGCACCAAGCTCGAAATCGTCTCGCCGGAGCGGCTCGTCATCTCCGATACCGTGAAGTCGGTCGTGGTGCCGGGTGCCGATGGCTACTTCACCGTACTCGGCGAGCATGCGCCGCTGATGACCACGCTGAAGCCGGGCTTCATCACCGTCGAGGACAATGGCGGCGTCAGCCATGTCTACTATGTTCGTGGCGGCTTTGCCGACGTCTCGCCCGAAGGGCTCACCATCCTCGCCGAAGAGGCGCGTCCGGTGGTCGAGTTCAAACGCGAGGAGATCGAGGGTCTCATCGCTTCCGGCATGACGGCGCTCGAAGCGGCCGCCACGGCTGAAGAGCAAATGCGGCTCCAGAGCGAGATCGACGCCTGGCGCAACCTCCTGCTCGAGTCCGCCTCGACGACCGTCGCGCACTAGGCGAACTTCCATCGCATTGAGGCAAAGGCGCCCCACGGGGCGCCTTTTGCGCATTCTGCCGTACGCTCGATCACATCGACACTGGTATTTGTCCCAGCTTTACCCGCGGTTAAGCATCTTGGGCCAAGGCTTGGCGCGGGGAATGCAATCTGCTCGCTGCGAACCGGCTCCCGAGCCGGGGACGCCGAGGGTGGCCAGGAGGCGTCGATCCGGCCAGAAGGTCGGCAGGCGCCCAGGTCCGCCTTCGGGTCGTGCCGACGCACGGCGGTGGATTGCGTCTCATGTCGCAACCGGGCGAGTTCGCGCCGCCCACCGGAGTACTACCGAATGTCCAGATCGCCCTTCCTCGCTCGAGCCCTTGCGGTTCTCGGCACGGTCGCTGTCCTCAGCTTGTCGCCCGCCGTCCTCGCGCAGGATAATGAGTTCGCCGAGCCGCTGACTGCTCTTGCCAATGGCCAGCTCCGCGAAATCGCGCAGAACCCGGTCGTGGTCGCTGCCATCGAAGCGCAGAACGCTCAGACCGCTGCCTATGACCAGGCCAAAATCGACGAGCTCGACAAGCAGTGGCGCGCCGAAGTGAGCGCTTCGAGCAAGCCACTGATCGACGCCACCCTTGCCACCGAAGCCTCCAAGTACCTCGCCCAGGCTCAAGCCGACAGCGGTGGCACCTTTACGGAAATCTTCGTGATGGATGCCAAGGGGCTCAACGTCGCGCAGTCCACCGTCACTTCCGACTACTGGCAGGGCGACGAGGACAAGTTCACCGCCAGCTTCGGCGCCGGTGCCGACGCGGTCCATCTGGGCGAAATCGAGCAGGACGAGTCCACCCAGACGTTCCAGAGCCAGGTGAGCATCACCATCGTGGATGCTTCCGGCAACCCCATCGGTGCCATCACCGCCGGCGTCGACCTCTCGACTCTCTAGTCAGTCCAGCGGAAGGGCGCCGGCCTCCTCCCCGGCGCCCGCCCGCCTCCCGAAAGGCGCTCCCGAATGAAGCTCCGGTTCTCTCTCACACCCGCTATCCTCATCCCCGTCGCCGCCACGCTTGCGGTGGTTGTCGGGCTGACGATGTTCCTATCTGCCCAGAGCAGCATGCGGAGCGTCGAAGAGACGTTGCGCAGCGGCCAGGAAGAGATGATCCAGGTGCTCACCGAGCAGTTCGCCGGCTCGGTGCGGTTCGCCAAGATGGAGACGGTCCAGGCAGCCTTCACTGCCTACCAGGCCGACCCCAATTTCGGCCTCGTCGCCGGTGGCGCCGTCAACGCTGCCGGGGAGCCGATCCTGCAGTTCGGCGCCGATCCGGCGCTGGTCCAGTCCAGCATCGCCATGGCCAGGCAGGCGCTGGAGAGCCAGTCGGGCGTCAGCACGGTTGAGGGCAGCTACCATGTCGCCGCCCGGCCGGCCTATTTCGGCAAGGAGAGCGAGCTTGTCGGCGCCGTGGTGATGACCTGGGATCTGGGTATCCATCGCCCGGCCATCATCGCCCAGCAGGTCACCAACGGCCTCATCGCGCTCGGCATTGCTATCGTGGGTCTGGGCGGCCTCGTGGCGCTGCTGATGTGGCACGTCACACGGCCGCTCAAGGCTCTCACCGGCGTTGCCACCCGGCTTGCCGAAGGCGACCTCGACGTCGAGGCCAAGGGCGCCGATCGCGGCGACGAGCTCGGCGACCTTGCGCGTGCCATCGACGTCTTCCGCGCCAATTCGCAAAAGGTCCGGCAGATGACCGATGCGGAAGCGGCGCGCATCCTCTCCGACCAGGAGGCCCGCCAACGCATGATGCAGGAATTGCAGCAGGCGTTCGGCGACGTGGTCGACGCGGCGATTGCCGGCGACTTCTCCAAGCGGGTCGACGCCAGCTTCCCCGACAACGAGCTCAACGCCCTCGCCGGCAGCGTCAACGCGCTGGTGGAAACGGTCGACCGTGGTCTGGGGGAAACCGGCACGGTGCTGGCGGCGCTCGCCGAAACCAACCTCACCAAGCGCGTCGAGGGCGACTATTCCGGCGCCTTCGCCGAGCTCAAGGCCCATACGAACCGGGTGGCCGAAAACCTCACCGGCGTCGTTACCCGCCTCAAGGCAACCTCGGCAGGGCTGAAGATCGCGACCGGGGAAATCCTCTCGGGCGCCAACGACCTTTCCGAGCGCACCACCAGGCAGGCGGCGACGATCGAAGAGACCTCGGCCGCCATGGAGCAGCTTTCCGTCACCGTCAGCAAGAACGCCGAACGCGCCAGCGATGCCTCCGCCAATGCCCAAGCGGTGACGCAGGCGGCCGAGAGCGGCGGCCGGGTGATGAACCAGGCCACCGAGGCCATGGAGCGCATCACCGCGTCCTCGGGCAAGATTTCGTCGATCATCGGCATGATCGACGACATCGCCTTCCAGACCAATCTCCTCGCGCTCAATGCCTCGGTGGAGGCCGCGCGGGCGGGCGAGGCCGGCAAGGGTTTTGCCGTGGTCGCCGTCGAAGTGCGGCGTCTGGCGCAGTCGGCTGCCGAAGCCTCCAGCGAGGTCAAGGCGCTTATCGAGCAGTCGGGCACCGAGGTGCAGGGCGGTTCCAAGCTCGTGGCCGAGGCGGCTCGCCAGCTCGAAGCCATGCTCGACGGCGCGCGCCGCAACAACGAGCTGCTGCTCTCGATCGCCCGGCAGAGCCGCGAGCAGGCCAGCTCGATCGAAGAGGTCAACTCGGCCGTCCGCACCATGGATGAAATGACCCAGCATAACGCCGCCCTCGTCGAGGAGACGAACGCCGCCATCGAACAGACCGAGGCTCAGGCCGTCGAGCTCGACCGCATCGTCGAGGTCTTCACCGTCGAGGGAGGCGGCGCCCCCGCGGCCGCGACCGCTCCGGTGCCGGTCGAAAGAAAAGGTGGCGTCCGGGCCATGCAGGCGAAGTTGAAGTCGGCGGCGCGCTCCTATCTCAGCCGCGGCAACGCCGCCGTCGACACCGACTGGTCCGAATTCTGATCGGAGTGCCTAGTAAATAAGCGGGGTCGCGGAGCGTCTACTTTCCTGCCAGTCGTGCGTAACTCTTCGTTAGCCACAGCCTTGTAGATTTGCCCATCCTTTAGGCTGGCGGAAAGCGCGCGATACTCGCGCGCATCTCGGGGGGGACCGCATTGAAGCTGCTGCCACGACTCAAGATTTCGCAGAAGTTGCCCGTCGTCGTCGCCGGTGCCGCACTGATCGCCAGTGCTGTCGTCGGGCTCGGCGCCTACCTGATCGCGGCGAACACCGTGACGACGATGACCGAGGACAAGCTGCGGACGGTCGCTGCCCAGCGGGTCACGGCACTCGAAAACCTCCTCCATGGCATCAAGAGCGACCTCATCGTCACGGCCGCGTCGGGGGGCACGGTTTCGGCCATCCAGAACCTTGCTGCCGGCTGGCCGCAGATCGGCGACGACCCCACGGCGATCCTCAAGGACGCGTTCATCGCCAAAAACCCCAATGCGGCCGACCAGCGCGACCTGCTCGACCGCGGCAAGCTCAACAAGGGCATCACCTTCGATATGGCGCACCAGCGCCTGCACCCGGGCTTCCGCGGGCAGCTGCATGCGCATGGCTATGGCGACATCTACCTCTTCGATCCGGCCGGCACCCTCATCTATTCGGTGATGAAGCAGGACGACTTCGCCACCAACTTCGTCAGCGGTCCCTATGCGGACTCGCCGCTCGGCCGGGCGTTCCAGACCGCTGCGGCGATGACGGAGCCGGGCCAGATCGTCTTCGTCGACGCGGCGCCATACGCCGTCACGCCCGGCATGCCGGCGAGCTTCATGGCCTCACCTGTCTTCAACGGCGAGCAACTCATCGGGGTGCTCGCATTCAAGATGCCCAGCACCACCATCGCCGAAATGATGGGCAACAAGCTTGGCCTGGGCGAGAGTGGCGAGACCTTCTTCGTCGGCACCGACCATCTCTTCCGCAACGACTCCGCCTTCAGTCCCGAGAACGACGTGCTGGCGACGACCTTCGCCACGCCCGACGTCGACGCTGCGCTCAGTGCCGACCAGACGAGCTTTGGCCGCTCGAGCGACTATCGCAGCATGCCGCTGGTCACCGTCACCGCGCCGGTGAATTTCGAGGGCACCAAGTGGGCGCTGGTCGCTGCCATCGGCGAAGATGAGGCCTATGCGCCGCTGATCTCCATGCGGAACTCGATCCTCCTCGGCTCGGCGGCCGTGGTGGCGCTTTCCATCCTCTTCGGCCTCTTGTTCTCCCGCTCGATCGCCAAGCCGATCAGCCGCCTGAACACCACCATGGATGCCCTTGCACAGGGGGATCTGTCGGTCGAAGTCAGTGGCAAGGAGCGCCACGACGAAGTGGGCGCCATGGCCCGCAGCGTGGAGGTGTTCCGCGAGAATGCGCTCAAGATCTCGAGCATGACCGACGAGGAGCGCGCCGCGTCCGAACGCCGCCGCATCGAACGCACCGCCATGATGCAGGAGCTGCAGTCTTCATTCGGCGAGGTGGTCGACGCCGCTGTGGATGGAGATTTCTCCAAGCGCGTGCCGGCAAACTTCGCGGACGCCGAGATCAACAAGCTCGCCGCCAGCGTCAACAACCTCGTCGATACGGTCGAGAACGGCCTCAGGGAAACCGGTGACGTGCTCGCCGCCCTTGCCGAGCAGAACCTCTCGGTCCGCATGACCGGCGAGCATCGCGGCGCCTTCGCCCGCCTCAAAGACGACATCAACGCGGTGATCGACTCGCTCAACCGCTTCGTCGGCGGTTTGAAGCACACCTCCAATTCGCTGCGCACCGCGACCCGCGAGATCCTCTCCGGCGCCAACGACCTCAGCGAGCGGACGACCCGCCAGGCGGCGACAATCGAGGAAACGTCGGCCACCATGGAGACGCTCTCGGCCACCGTGGTCGAAAATGCGCGCCGCGCCGAGTCCGCGAGCGAAATGGCCCAATCGGTCAGTCAGACGGCGGCCGACGGCGGCGCCGTCATGAACCGTGCGACCGACGCCATGGAGCGGATCACGGCTTCCTCCGGCAAGATCTCCAACATTATCGGTTTGATCGACGACATCGCCTTCCAGACCAACCTCCTCGCGCTCAACGCTTCGGTCGAAGCCGCGCGTGCCGGCGAAGCCGGCAAGGGCTTTGCGGTGGTTGCCGTCGAGGTGCGCCGGCTCGCCCAAAGCGCTGCCGAGGCCTCGTCCGAGGTCAAGGCCCTCATCGAGCAGTCGGGGTCCGAAGTCGCCGCAGGCTCCAAGCTCGTGTCCGAAGCGGCCGCCAAGCTGGGCGCCATGCTCGACGCCGCGCGGCAGAACCGCGAGCTCCTCTCCTCGATCGCCGACGACAATCGGGCCCAGGCGGCGCAGATTGCCGAGGTCAACGTCGCCGTTCGTACGCTCGACGAAATGACCCAGCACAATGCCGCCCTCGTCGAAGAGACCAACGCCGCCATCGAGCAGACCGAGGCCCAGGCCGTGGAGCTCGACCGCATCGTCGAGGTGTTCACCGTCGACGGGGCCCGGGCATCGGTGCGTGCGCCGGCCACCGCTCCCGCACCGGTTGCCGCCGAGCGCCAGGGCGGCATCCGTGCCGCGCAGGAAAAGCTCAAGTCGGCGGCGCGGTCGTATCTCAGCCACGGCAATGCCGCCGTCGACGAGGAGTGGTCGGAGTTCTGAGCCGCCCTGCGAAGCCCCACGATTTGACGGGGTATTAACCATAGTTGGGCACAGTCTGAAGGGCAATTGGCCGGCTGTCCGGCCGATTCACCTCTGACGGAGGCCGAACGTGGCCATGGACGGACCCAACGCCGCCGAGCGCGGCATCAGCAACATCCCGACCCGCTGGGTCGTCGCCGCACTCGGTGTCCTGATCGTCGCTATCGGCTTGCTGTTCGCCGGTCTCAACTTCCTCGTCTCGGGCAGCTTCAAGTCGGCGACGATGCAGTCCGAGGCGCTGATGACCTCGATGCGCTCGCACATGACCGCCGACATGCTTCACGACGGGCTGCGCGGCGTGGTGTTCCACGCCATGTATGCCGGCGCCACCGCCGATCCCGCCATGATCGCCGATGCGCAGGCCGAACTCAGCGAGTACGGCGCCGCCTTCCGCGAGGCGGTTGCCGCGCAGGACGGGCTCGACGTCCCGCAGAGCGTCAAGGCCGCAGCCGGCGGGGTGAAGCAGCCGCTCGATGCCTATCTGGGCGCGGCCGGCTCGATCATCAGCAAGGTGGCAGCCGGCGATCTCGATGGAGCCAAGGCCGAGCTGCAGGCATTCGACAACGCCTTCACGGTGCTCGAAGGCAAGATGGCCGACGTTTCCGATGCCATCGAAGCGGCCAATACCGGCATTCTCGGCCATACGGAAGGCGCCGCGCGGTTCTCCGATTTCGCCATCATCGGCGGCATCATTGCCGTCGTGCTGGTCGCCGTCGTCACCATGGTGCTCTCGGGCTACCTGTTCCTCAAGCCGCTCGCCGCCATGACCTCGGGCTTCCAGCGGCTCTCCGACGGCGAGCTCGACGTCGATATCGACGACAAGCACGTCATCGCCGAAATGAGCGCGCTGGGCCGCGTGCTGACCGCCTTCCGGGCCGCACTCATCGGCCGCGCCAAGCTGGCGGGCGAAGCCGAGGCGGCGGCGCAGCAGACTGTCGACCGCGTCAACGCGGCCGCATCGCTCAACAGCGAGATCGCGTCAGCGGTGGGCGCCGCCATCGAAGGCGACTTCTCCCGTCGCGTGAACGCCGGCGTCACCGATCCCGACCTCAAGACCCTTGCCGACAGCGTCAACAGCCTGCTCGAAACCGTCGATCGCAGCATCGGCGAAACCGGCGAAGTGCTGTCGGCTCTCGCCAATACCGATCTCACCCGGCGCATGAGCGGAGACTATTCCGGGGCCCTGGGCCGGCTGCGCGACGACACCAACGCCGTGGGTGAAAAACTCACCGAGATCGTTCTCAACCTGCAGCACACCTCCCGCTCGCTCAAGACCGCGACGGGCGAGATCCTCTCAGGCGCCGACGACCTAGCAGAGCGCACCACCAAGCAGGCGACGACCATCGAGCAGACTTCCGCCACCATGGAGCAGCTGGCCTCCACGGTTCTCGCCAATGCCAAGCGCGCCGAAGAGGCCAGCAGCAATGCTGCCCAGGTCTCGCAGACCGCCGAAGAGGGCGGCAGCGTGATGCAGCAGGCGACCGGGGCGATGGAGCGGATCACTGCCTCCTCGGGCAAGATCTCCAACATCATCGGTTTGATTGACGACATCGCCTTCCAGACCAACCTGCTTGCGCTCAACGCTTCCGTCGAAGCGGCGCGCGCCGGCGAGGCCGGCAAGGGCTTTGCAGTCGTCGCCGTGGAAGTGCGGCGCCTGGCGCAGTCGGCCGCCGAAGCCTCGTCCGAGGTCAAGGCGCTGATCGAGCAGTCCGGCGCCGAGGTTGCCGGCGGCTCCAAGCTCGTCGCCGAGGCCGCGCGGAAGCTCGAGGCCATGCTCGAGGGCGCGCGGATGAACTACGAGCTCCTCCAGGGCATCGCCAGCGAAAGCCGGACGCAGGCTTCCTCCATCGAGGAGGTGAATGTCGCCGTCCGGACGCTCGACGAGATGACCCAGCACAATGCTGCACTGGTGGAGGAGACCAATGCCGCCATCGAGCAGACCGAGGCGCAGGCTTCCGAGCTCGACAAGGTCGTCGCCATCTTCACCGTCGGCGAAGCCCGCACCGCCCCGCCCCGGCCGGCGTCGCGTCCCGCCGCGGCCCACCGCAGCCAAGGCAACGCGGCCATCAGCAAGGACTGGTCCGAGTTCTAGTGCGTTCGCTCTGCCTTGCAGCTCGCGAGTCGCCTGGACCTCGCCGCTTCGCCTCCCTCCCCCTTGAGCAGGGCTATCGCATATGACGCCAGCGCTCGTTGGGTCGCCTTCTCCCCTTGAGGGAGAAGGTGCCCGAAGGGCGGATGAGGGGTTGGTTCAGCGCGCAACGAGGCCGAGATTCGGGGGGCGATTGAGACAACCCCTCATCCGTCTCGTCCTTCGGCCGATCCACCTTCTCCCTCAAGGGGAGAAGGAAGACCGGTGCCGACTTCCCCATTTGCGACAGCCCTGCCCCCTTGAGGGACCGAGGAAGGGGTTGCGGGCACGAGATTTGCAGCTCAAACCTCCGCGGCCCCTGCCCAGGGGGAGGGTGCGAGGGCTGGTGGGTTTCGTTCTGGAACAATACCGCCCCGGTTAAGTCGACATTAACCAGGATCGGGTAAACCCCAAGACGGGAATGCAGATCGTGCCTGCTGCCGGTGACCAGACGGCCCGGCAGTGACTTGATGGAGCGAGAGTGCATCCCACCTCAACGACATCCTAGTACAATGGGAGCCGGGCGCCGCGCCCCTATGCGGCCCCCACCGTCCATGGCGTACCCTCAGCCTGAGGCCGCCCGGCTCCTTCCTCCTTCCATTCCGCCTCGACCTGACCACCACCCCATCAGTCGGTCTCCCTCCCCCTTGTGGGGAGGGCAAGCAGAGCTAGGCGCGTCAGCGCCGTAGCGGCGCTAGGGTGGGGGTAGAAACTCGCACCGGCGCGTGGGCCTCACCCCCACCCAGCTTCGCTAGTTCGCTGACGCTCACAAGCTCCGCTGCCCTCCCCACAAGGGGGAGGGAGACCGAGAGATCGCGGTTCCGCAAGAGAAGCGCGCAATGGCACCTTCCGCCCCATCCCCACCACATTGCCAGCGTTGTTAACCCGCCGTTTGCTATGGTTCGGGCGATGATTCGGAGTTTCGGGGCGGCATGCCGGGTTTGACCCGCACCAGGAAGGGCTTGATCGCTGGGGGTCTCTTGATCGGCCTCGGCCTCTGTGCCGCGCCGCTCCTGGCCCAGCCGTCTCCAGAGGCTCCGGCGGCAGCGCCGCTCGACACCCTGCCGGGGGTTTCCGCCGAAACGCCTGCCGCGGAAGCCGGCGTCGATCTTCGCCCTGGCGTCGATGTGCCGGCGGCCAAACCCGCACCGGCAGCCGACGAGCAGCGCCAGCTCGAAGAGATCGAAGCCTCGATCACGCTTTCCAACGATCGCGTGACCGCCCTCAAGCAGGAAATCGCCGACATGCAGGGCGATCGCGCGCAGCAGAACGCCGCCCTGATCGCCGCAGCACAGCGCGTCAAGACCGCCGAGGCCGATATCGTCGCCATCGAGGATCGCCTGGGCGAGCTCATTGTCCAGGAGCTCGAAGTGCGCGGCCGGCTCGATGGCTCCAATGCCTCCATCGCCAATGTGCTCGCGGCACTCGAGCGCATCTCGCGCAATCCGCCGCCGGCGCTGATCGTCGATCCGTCCGATGCGCTGGGCTCGGCGCGCAGTGCTATCCTCATTTCCGCCATCCTGCCCGAACTGCGGGAAAAGGCCGATGCGGTGATGGCCGACCTCAGGCATCTGGGCGAGATCAAGCAGGCGGCCCTGGCGGAAGAAGAGCACCTCAAGGCCAATCTCGAAATCCTGGAGGAAGAACAGCTGCGTATCGCGACGCTGATCGCGGCCCGCAAGCAGAGCGAGACCATCGTCAGCGCCGAGCTCGCCGCCGAGCAGAAGTCGGCCGAGGAGCTGGCGGCCAAGGCCTCGAGTTTGAAGCAGCTCATCGCCGATCTCACCCGGCAGGCCGGCGCCGTGCAGCAGGCCGCCGAGGCCACGGCGACCGCCAATGCCGGCGGCGAGGTGCCCGCGCTCGACAAAGATACCATTCGGCTTGCTTTAGCCAATAATGAGCGGCAGCAGCCGGCCGTACCCTTTGCCCAGGCCAAGGGTTGGCTCACCATGCCCTCGGCCGGCGTCAAGGTCATCGATTTTGGCGCAGGCGACGGCTTTGGCGGCATCTCTCATGGCCTGTCGCTGGTGACCCGTGCCGAGGCCACGGTGGTCGCTCCCGCCGATGGCTGGGTGCTCTATAAGGGCGACTACCTCAATTATGGCCAAATCGTCATTCTCAATGCCGGCCAGGATTACACCGTTCTTCTTGCGGGGCTCGCGTCGGTCTCTGTCGAGATCGGGCAATTCGTGCTGATGGGCGAGCCGGTGGGCTCGATGGGTTCACGCACAATTGGCCGGACGGTGAGTACCAGCGCTGGCGTCTCCCGGCCCACGCTTTATATTGAGATGCGAAAGAACAACGAGCCCGTCGATCCGACCGGATGGTGGGCTTCCAACCCGGAAACCCCGACACAAAGTGGATAAACCTTTGATGCGATTCACGCCTGCCCGCGCTGCCGTCATCGTGCTTGCTCTGGCTGCCTTCGGCGTCCCGGCGCTGATCGCGCAGGAAGAACCGGCGCCCCCCGCTCCGGCCGCGGCCGATGCGCCCAAGCCGCGCACGCCCGATGAAATCTATTCCGACCTGACGCTCTTCGGCGAAGTCTTCGATCGCGTCCGCGCCGAATATGTCGATGCGCCGGACGAGCGCGAGCTGATCCATGCCGCCATCCAGGGCATGCTGACCTCGCTCGATCCGCATTCGGGCTATCTCGAGCCGGTGGACTATTCCGAAGTGCAGGAAGATACGTCCGGCGAGTTCGGCGGGCTGGGCATCGAAGTCACTATGGAAGAGGGCATCATCAAGGTGGTCTCGCCCATCGACGACACGCCCGCCGCCAAGGCCGGCGTGCTCTCGAACGACTATATCGTCGAGCTCGATGGCCAGCAGGTGCTCGGCCTCACCCTCGACGAAGCCGTCGCCAAGATGAAGGGGCCGGTCGGCACCAAGATCAAGATCACGCTGGTGCGTGACGGGGTCGACCAGCCGATCGAGATGGAGCTGACGCGCGCCACCGTAGCCATGCGCGCCGTGCGCTGGTCGATGGAAGGCGATGTCGGCGTCATGCGCCTCTCGCGCTTTTCCGAGCAGGCCTATGTCGGCATCCAGAAGGCCATCAACGACATCTACAAGGAACTGGACGGCAAGGCGCCCAAGGGCCTCATCCTCGATCTTCGCAACAATCCGGGCGGGCTCGTCGACCAGGCGGTCTACGTCACCGACGCGTTCCTCAAGCAGGGCGCCGTGGTCTTGACCCGCGGCCGCGTCGACAACGAGAGCGCCCGCTACGATGCCAAGCCCGACGACCTCGATGCCAAGATCGCCGACGTTCCTCTGGTGGTGCTGATCAATGGCGGCTCGGCCTCGGCGGCTGAAATCGTGGCCGGCGCCTTGCAGGACCACAAGCGCGCCACCCTCGTGGGCACGCGCTCGTTCGGCAAGGGCTCGGTGCAGTCGATCATCAATCTCGGGCCAGACGGTGCCATGCGGCTCACCACGGCGCGCTACTACACGCCCAACAACCGCTCGATCCAGGCCTCCGGCATCCATCCCGACATCACCATCACCCAGGACGTACCGGACGAGTTCAAGGGCCGCGACGAGATCATCGGCGAGGCTGGGCTTGCCGGCCAGATCGGCGGCGGCTCGGAAGAAGTGGCGACAGTCGGTTCCTCGGTTTACGTCCCCTCGGACAAGAGCAAGGACAACCAGCTGCAATACGCCATCAAGCTGATCGACGGCCTCGAAACCAATGCCGCCTATCCGCCCAAGCCCATGGGCTGACGTGGCCCGAGGCACCAACGACCCCCGCTCCGGCGGGGGTTTTTGTTCTTGGAGACTCTCTCGGTTCTCCCTCCCCCTTGTGGGGAGGGAAAGCAGAGCTAGGCGCGTGAGCGCCGTAGCGGCGCTAGGGTGGGGGTGGTCACTCGCACTGGCGCGTGGGTTTACCCCCACCCAGCTACGCTAAGGTCCTGTCGGACCTAAGCTTCGCTGCCCTCCCCACAAGGGGGAGGGAGACAGGGAAGGGGTGGCGGAGAGATGCTACCCCCGCTTTAACCGCCACAGTTAACAGTCCATTACCCCTCGCTGCCGTACAACGGTCCCACGGCAGATTCGCCGGGACGACAGAACGGATGACGAGCGACCTCAGCGCACCATTGAGCCGGCGGCGGGCCCGTGCTGCCAAGGCCCAGGCAGGCAGGACGCGGCGGCACCTGCCGATCGCGCGGCTGTCCTTTGCCGGCATCTTCGTGCTCCTCGCCGCCGTCACGCTTCGCATTCTCCTCGTCGAAGACCCCGAAGGCGGGCGGCCGTTCGCCGAGGTGGCGATCAACTCGACCCACAACTCCAATTCCGTGGTCGGCGACGCGGCGACCGGGCCGGCGGCGACGATCGTGGCCGGCCCCGAGATGCCCGTGGGTGGCGCCGATTCCATCA
>DATCRS010000003.1:0-8914 GCA_036568845.1 Devosia sp.
GATCTTGATCATCACTTCGCCCTCGCGCGTCTTGACCACCACGCGGTCGCCGCGCCGATAGGTCTCGCCGGGCGAGACCACGACCCGGTCGCCCTCTCGGTAGAGCGGCTCCATCGAGTCCCCCGAGACTTCGAGCGCATAGACGCCGTCCTCGGCGACGGAGGGCAGTTGCACCTCGTCCCAGCCCTCGCCGGAGGGATGCCCGGCGCTGTCGAAGAAGCCGCCGGTGCCGGCCTGTGCGAGGCCCAGGAGCGGCACGAAGGTGCGCGATGGTCCGCCGCCGAACTGCAGGTACGACCCGCTGGAAACGAACTGGTCGAAGCTCTCGCCAGTGGCATCGAGCAGCTTGGCGATGCTTTCGGTCGACGGCCAGCGCTCGCGCCCGTCCTTGCTGACGCGCTTGGATTTGTTGAACGCCGTTGCATCCAGCCCGGCGACGCGGGCCAGGCCGGAAGGGGTGAAGCCATGGCGCGCGGCCAGCGAGTCGATGGCGTCCCAGATGGCGCTATGCGTAAGCATAAGTACTCGACCCGGGCGCTGGAGGAAAATTGTCCCAAGCTTGGAAGATTGTCCTAGTTGTAGTGGCGGGGTACCGGTTTGTAAACCCCGAGGTTGAGACTCCCCGCGGCTTTCACTAGGGTCCGCCACGCTCCGAGGAGGCCGATTTGATGACGCCCATGCGCAACCCCGAGTTCATCTACAAGATCGCCACAGCCGAGAATTTCGCTGCGGCGAAGGCGGCCGGCACCTATACCGGCATGCCGATCGACGCCGAGGACGGCTATATCCACTTCTCCACCGCGAGCCAGCTGGCCGGGACGCTCGGACTCTACTTCAAGGGGCAGAAGGGCGTCGTGCTGTTTGCGGTGCGGAGCCACGACATGGGCTCGATGCTGCGCTGGGAGCCGTCGCGCGGCGGCCAGCTCTTTCCCCACGTCTACGGCACGTTCCCGATATCGGCGATCGCCTGGCAGGGCACGGTCGATGTCGGCAACGACGGCAGCGTCACCTTGCCGCTGGAGGTGAAATGAGCCTCCTCTCCCGCTTCTCGCCGCTCCTCAAGGTGCCTCTGGTCAAGACCCTGACCCGCGACACCCTGCTCAGAATGGATCCCGAGATCGCGCACGCCGCCACCATCAACGCGCTGCGACTGGGCCTTGCGCCGGAGCAGGACTTTGCCGATCCGCCGGAGCTCAGGACCACGCTGGTCGGCCTCGATCTGAAGAACCCGGTCGGCATGGCGGCGGGGTTCGACAAGAACGCCGAGGTGCCGGTCCCGCTCGCCCGCATGGGCTTCGGCATGGTCGAGATCGGCACGGTGACGCCGCGGCCGCAGGCAGGCAATCCCCGCCCGCGGCTGTTCCGCGTGCCGGAGGCGGAGGGCGTCATCAACCGCATGGGCTTCAACAATGAGGGCCATGACGCGGTGTTCGCGCGATTGAAGGGGACGCACGTGCCGGGTGTGCTCGGCGTCAATATCGGGGCGAACAAGGATTCCGAGGATTTCGTCGCCGACTATGTGAAGGGCGTGCTGCGGTTTTCCGAGGTGGCTGACTACCTCACCGTCAACATCTCCTCACCGAACACGCCGGGGCTCCGCAACCTGCAGGGCGACGAAGCGCTGCGGCGGCTCCTGGGCGAGGTGTTGAAGGCGCGGAGCAAGGCCAAGGTGCGCGTGCCGGTGCTCCTAAAGCTCGCGCCCGATCTCGACGAAGCGGCGCTCGACGGCATCGCCCGCGTGGTGGCCGAGACCGATCTCGACGGGCTCATCGTCTCCAACACCACCGTCAGCCGCGGCGCCGTGCTGGACATGGAGAATGCCACCCAGACCGGCGGCCTCTCCGGCAAGCCGCTGTTCCCGCTGGCGACGCGGAAGCTGGCACAGGTGCGCCAGCGCGTCGGCAACCTGCCCATTGTCGGCGTGGGCGGCATCTGGTCGCCGGAAACGGCCCTGCAGAAGTTCGAGGCCGGCGCCAACGCCATCCAGCTCTACTCGGCGCTGGTCTTTGGCGGGCTGGATTTGCTCGACCGCATCAAGCGCGGCCTGGCCGCGGCGGTGCGGGGCGAGGGGAAGGGGAACATCACGGAGCTGGTGGGTCGGCGAACCGACGAGTGGGCGAGGGGTGAGCTGGGTTAGCGGTAGCCCTCATGGCGAGCTTGTCGAGCCACGATGGCATGGCGGGATGGTGCCACAGCATCCTTCTCCCCTTGAGGGAGAAGGTGCCCGAAGGGCGGATGAGGGGTATGTCTCCACATCGGCGACGGTTGAGACAACCCCTCATCCGTCTCGGCCTTCGGCCGATCCACCTTCTCCCTCAAGGGGAGAAGGGGGACCCGACTGAGAGGCCGCACTTCTAAGCGAACAATCCCGCCTTCCTTCGGTCCAGGGCCTGCCAGTAGTAGGCGGCGCGGGCGATGAAGAAGATGTGGATGGCGAGCCAGAGGCCGGTATTGCCGAACACCGGTTGCAGCGCCAGGGCAGCCGCGAGGAAGACGGCGAGCGACGCGATCATGCCGTTGCGCATGGTGACGTTGAGCGTCGAGCCGATGAGGATGCCGTCATAGACGAAGGCCGGCATGCCGGTGAGCGGGGAGAGTGCCGCGATCCAGAGGAAGTCGCGGGCATAAGCGCGGACCGGTTCGCTGGTGGTCATGAATTCGATGACGAAGGCGCCGAAGACAAACCAGACCAGCGCCAGTCCAGCCGAGATGACGAAGCCCCAGCGCATCGAAAGCGCGTAGGCCTGTTCATAGGCTGGCCGGTGGTTGGCGCCGACGGCCTTGCCGCAGAGCGCTTCGGCCGCCTGCGCCATGCCGTCGAGGAAGAAGCCCGAGATCATCAGGAAGTTGAGGAGGATGGCGTTGGCCGAGAGCGCCACCTCGCCCATGCGCGAGCCCTGTGCGGCAAAGAACGCATAGGCGCCCATCAGGGCGATGGAACGCAGCATCAGGTCACGAGATAGACCGACCATGCGGCGGAGGCCGACCGGGTCGAGGAGTTCGGTCGGGTGGATCAGCGGCAGCATCGACTTGAGCCCGCCGAAGTGGCGCACCACCAGCGCGAGGCCGAGCGCGGCTGCGGCGACCTGACCGAGCACGGTGCCCAGCGCCGCGCCGAAAATGCCCCAGCCGAAGCCGTAGACGAAGAGAATGGAGAGGGCGATGTTGGCGAGGTGGATGACGAGCTGCAACAGCATGCCCGTGCGCGCCCGGCCGCGGCCATAGTACCAGCCGAGCAGCGCGTAGTTCACCAGCGAGAACGGCGCCGACCAGATGCGGACGTGGAAATACTGCGCCAGCGCATCGGCAACGGCGGCGGTCGGGGGCGCCAGCGCAAAATTGGCGATGGTGAGCAGCGGCCCGGCGAGGACGATCATCGCCAGGCCGATGAGGAAGGCGGCCGCCGCGGCGCGGCCGAAATGCACGAAGCCGTCGCGTGGATCGCGTGCGCCGATCGCCTGCGCCGTCAATCCTGCCGTGCCGGTGCGCAGGAAATAGGCCATCGAGAAGATGAAGTCGAAGGCGAGTGCGCCCAGGACCAGGCCGCCGAGCAGTGCCGCATCGCCCAGCCGGCCGATGACGGTGATGTCGTTGAGGCCGGCCAGCGGCTCGGTGATGAAGGCGATCGAGGCCGGCAGCGCGATGCGCCACACGTCCCTGGATTTCACGTCAAACGGAAAAGTGGGACGGCTCACGACTTCCGCACGATAGTGGTCCGGGCCGGGATCTGGGCCGTGCACATCACTTCGAGGATGTTGATGTTGATATGCGGCGGCTGGTTGGCGACGAACCAGACCATGTCCGCGATGTTCTCGGGCAGGATCGGCTCTACACCGTCATAGAACCGCTCGTTGGCTTCGTCGTCGCCATAGGTGCGGACCTTGGTGAACTCGGTCTTGGCCATGCCCGGCTCGAGCACCGTGACGCGGATATCGCCGCCGCCCAGGTCGGTGCGGAGGTTTTCCGAAAAGTTGTGCACGAAGGCTTTGCTGGCCCCGTAGACGTTGCCGCCCGGATAGGCGAAG
This sequence comes from Devosia sp., assembly GCA_036568845.1. Lineage (GTDB taxonomy): Bacteria > Pseudomonadota > Alphaproteobacteria > Rhizobiales > Devosiaceae > Devosia_A. The sequence continues at coordinate 4,026 of DATCRS010000003.1, forward strand.
CGGTGCGCGATCGAGCCCACATTGATGATCGACGCGCCCCTGCCGGCCTGCTTGAGCAGCGGCAGGCAGGCCATGGTGGTATAGAGCAAGCCCTTGATGTTGGTGTCGATCATCGTCTCCCAATCCTCGAAACGCGTCTCGGGAACGGGCTTGGAGCCGAGCGCCAGGCCGCCATTGTTGAAGAGGCAGGTGATCGGACGGAACTCGGCCGGCAATGCCGCCACCGCGGCCTCGACGCTGGCCTTGTCGGTGAGGTCGAGGGTGGCAGCGTGGATGAGCCCGGGGTATTCGGCGGCAAGAGCATCGAGCCGCTCGGTGCGGCGGCCGGTGGCGACGACCTTCCAGCCGTTCTTCGCAAAGAGCCGCGCTGTCGCGGCGCCGAAGCCCGAGGTGGCGCCGGTCACGAAAATCACAGGCATTTGAGGCTCCTAGCGGTCGGTCACGAGGTCGATGACGATGTCGGCTCGCGGGCGCGAGCGCTGGATCAGGTCATAGTTGCCCAGATCGACTCGTTCAACATGCTCGCGATTACGCTCTTCGGTGAATAGGCCATGCTCGGCATGGCGCCTGAGCAGGCGTTCGCGCACCTTGTCCCGGGGGACATCGATGAAGATGGCTAGGTCGAGCAACGGTTTCACCTGCGACCACGGCGCGGTGGAAAGGAGGAGGTAGTTGCCTTCGGTAACGAGGATCCGCGCTTCGGGCGAGATCACGAAAGCATTCTGGACGACATCTTCGATCTCGCGGCTGTAGCCCGGGCCCCAGACCGGACCGGCGGTGTCGCGAAGCGTGGCGAGGAACTCGGCGAACTTGCTTGCCTCGAACGTATGCGGCGCGCCCTTGTCGCGCACCGTGCCCAGCGCGATGAGCTTGGCGTGCAGCATGTGGAACCCGTCCATCGGCACATAGGCGGCGCCGGGGCCCAGCGCGGAGACGAGCGCGGTGGCGATCGTCGACTTGCCGGTTCCCGGCCCGCCGGCAATGCCGATGACGACGCGCCGGTCCTGCGGCAGGGCGCGGGCCCTCTCGAGGAGGACCGCGAGGGTCTCGTCCGGGGAAAGCGAGAGCACTTGCTGGTTGTCGTCGGCCAAGACTAGTCTCCTCCTCCCCTGAGGCCCATGAGTTTACCGGGTTCCCCTTGCCGCTCCACCCCCAAATCGCCGGCTGGTTTGCGCACAAGGGCTGGGCCGCGCGGCCGCATCAGCTCGCGGTGCTGGAGGCGAGCGAGGGCGGGGCGTCGGCGCTGCTGATCGCCCCGACCGGCGCCGGCAAGACGCTGGCGGGGTTCCTGCCGACGCTCAACGATCTCGCCCACCAACCCCGGCAGGGCATCCACACGCTCTACATCTCGCCGCTGAAGGCGCTGGCGGTGGACGTGCAGCGCAACCTCGTGACGCCCATCGAGGAGATGGGACTCAAGATCAAGGTCGAGACCCGTACCGGCGACACGCCGAGCGGGCGCCGGCAGCGGCAGCGGATCGATCCACCCAATATCCTGCTCACCACGCCCGAGCAGCTGGCACTGCTGCTGAGCCATCGCGATGCCGAGCACATGTTCCGGCACTTGAAGCGCATCGTGCTCGACGAGCTGCATGCGATGGTCACCAACAAGCGCGGCGAGCTGCTGTCGCTCGGTATCGCCCGCCTCGCGACCCTAGCCCCCGCCTTGCGGATCACGGCCCTTTCGGCGACGGTGGCCCGGCCGGACCTCCTCCGCGACTGGATCGCGGCGCCGCAGCCCGAGGCGGAGACGAAGCTGCTGCTGGGGCAGGGCGGGGCCAAGCCCGACCTCGCCATTCTCGAGAGCGAGGACGCGCATGTGCCCTGGGCCGGACACTCGGCGCTCTGGGCCATCCCCCAGCTCTACGAGACCATCAAGCAGCATCGGACCACGCTGCTCTTCGTCAACACCCGCAGCCAGGCCGAGATGCTGTTCCAGAACCTCTGGGCGGCCAATGAGGATGGCATCGCCATCGCCATGCATCACGGCTCGCTGGCGGTGGAGCAGCGGCGGCGGGTCGAGGCGGCGATGGCGGCCGGCAAGCTGCAGGCGGTGGTCTGCACCTCGACACTCGACCTCGGCATCGACTGGGGCGATGTCGACCTCGTGGTGCAAATCGGCGCCCCCAAGGGGGCGAGCCGAATGCTGCAGCGCATCGGCCGCGCCAACCATCGGCTCGACGAGCCGAGCAAGGCCCTGTTCGTGCCCGCCAACCGCTTCGAGGTGCTCGAATGCGAGGCGGCGCTGGAGGCCGTCGAGATCGGCGCACAGGATTCCGAGGACCCCGTGATCGGCGGGCTCGACGTCCTGGCCCAGCACGTCCTCGGCATGGCCTGCGCGGCGCCGCTGGACCCGCTGAAGTTCTACGACGAGATCCGCCGCGCCTGGCCCTATCGCGAGCTCGCCTGGGAGACGTTCGAGCGGGTGATCGACTTCGTGGCCACCGGCGGCTATGCGCTCCGCGCCTATGAGCGCTACGCCAAGCTGCGCAAGACCCCCGAGGGTCTGTGGCGCATCGCCAACCCGCAGGTGGCGCAGCAATACCGCCTCAATGTCGGGACCATCATCGAGGACCCGATGGTCAAGGTGCGGCTGGTGAAGGGCCGGGCGCCGCAGCAGCGCGAGAGCGGCACCACTGGACCGATCGGTCGCTACGGTCGCGTGCTGGGCGAAATGGAGGAATATTTCTTCAACTCGATGGTGAAGGGCGACACCTTCCTGTTCGGCTCCGAGATCGTCGCCTATGAGGGCATGTTCGAGAGCGAGGTCTATGTCAGCCGCGCGCACTCGAAAGACCCCAAGATCCCCTCCTATATGGGCGGCAAGTTCCCGCTCTCGACCTATCTCGCCGCAGGCGTGCGGAAGCTGCTGTCAGAACCCGATCACTGGAACGTGCTGCCCGAGCAGGTAGGCGACTGGCTGCGGCTGCAGCGCGAGGCCTCCATCCTGCCGCCGGCCGACTCCATGCTGGTCGAGACGTTTCCGCGCGGTGACCAGCACTATCTCGTCTGCTACCCGTTCGAGGGCCGCCTGGCGCACCAGACGCTGGGCATGCTGCTGACGCGGCGGCTGGAACGGGTCCGCGCGCGGCCGCTCGGCTTCGTCGCCTCGGACTATTCCCTCGCCATCTGGGGTCTCGGCAATCTCGGCGCCATGATCCGCACCGGCCGGCTGTCGCTCGACGATCTCTTCTCCGAGGACATGCTGGGTGACGACCTCGAAGAGTGGCTGCACGAGAGCCAGCTGATGCGCCGTACCTTCCGCAACTGCGCCATCATCGCCGGCCTCATCGAGCGCCGCCATCCGGGCAAGGAGAAGACCGGGCGGCAGATCACCGTCTCATCGGACATCATCTACGACGTGCTCTACGAGCACGAGCCCGACCACATTCTGATCCAGGCGACGCGGCGCGATGCGGCCCGCGGGCTGCTCGATGTCGAGCGGCTCGGGCAGGCGCTGCGACGGATACGGCAACATATCGTGCACAAACCGCTCGACCGAATCTCGCCTTTGGCGGTACCTGTGCTTCTCGACATCGGCAAGACGCCGATCTTCGGCGAAGGACGCGAGAGCGCCATGGCGGACGCCGCCGAGGAACTGATCAGGGAAGCCTTGGGGCAGAAGTGAGTGCATTTCAGGCGGCTGTGGCTGCCACCGACAGCGAGGCGACAGTGCTGTTGAACTTCGCCGGCCATGTGTTCGAACCGCTGGTGTCCGGCGGGCTCTACTGGCATGTCGAGCGCGCTTTGCTGGTGGCCGACCTGCACCTCGAAAAGTTCTCCTCCTTCGCCAAACGCGGCTCGCTGCTGCCGCCTTACGACACCGGGCTGACGCTGAAGCGGCTGGAGGCGGACATCGCCCGGACCGGCGCCGAGAAGGTGATCGCGCTGGGCGATAGTTTCCATCGCGACGAGGGCACCTCGACCCTGCTCGATGCCGATCGCCTGAGGCTGATGTCGTTGCTGGGCAAGACCCATTGGACCTGGGTGTCCGGCAACCACGACCCCAGCCCGCATGCGCTCGGCGGGTTGTGTGTCGATGCGCTGGAGCATCGCGGCCTGACGCTGACACACCACCCTCGGCGCGGTACGCCCGGGTTGATTGGCGGGCACCTCCATCCGGCCGCCCACGTCTATGTCGATGGCCGCTCGGTGCGCCGGCCGTGCTTCGTCCACGACAGCTCGGTGCTGGTGCTCCCGGCCTATGGGTCCTCCGCCGGCAGCATCAACATCCTCGGCCCGGCGTTCATGGGATTGTTCGACTACCGCTCGCTCGAGGTGACCATGATCGGGCGGGGCAGGGTCTACCCAGTGAGCACCAAGCGGCTGGTGGCGGGGTAGCATGCGATGTGGGGGAACTGGTGTGGTACCCGACATCGCGCGCCCCTCTCTTGCGATTTCTAGAGCTTAGCTTTCGCAAGAGGGCTCAAGCTAAACCCAAGAAATCGCTTTCTCCCCCGCAAGGGGGGAGAGAATGCTGGGGCACGATCCCTCACAATTCTCCCCCCTTGCGGGGGAGAATGGATTTTCGCGATCTTAGCGTTTGCTAAGTCGCAGAAAATCCAAGAGAGGGGCACGCGATGGTTCAACATCAACAAGTGGACCGACGCCTCGCCAAGTCGATGCGCTCCAGGCCGACCGATGCTGAGCAAAAGCTCTGGAGCATCGTCCGTGCCGGTCGCATCGCTGGACTGAAGTTCAAGCGGCAGGTACCGCTCGATGGTTACGTTCTCGATTTTGTCTGTTTCGAACGGAAACTGATCGTAGAAGCGGACGGCGGACAGCACGCGGAGTCGGAGCGAGACAGGCGGCGGGACGAGCATTTCGCCAAGAGCGGGTTCAAGACACTGCGGTTCTGGAACACGGACATCCTTACCAACCCCGACGGG
>DATCRS010000004.1:0-4787 GCA_036568845.1 Devosia sp.
GCCTCCGGGATCTCTTTATACCTTTGCGGGTCCCGGTCGGCGGTCAGGCGTTCGAACCTGATGGATCGACAGCGTCGATAGAGGGGAAGTGCGGCAGAGTCAAGGAAAAGGGCTAGGCCGCGGCCGTCTGCGCCGCCGGCTGCCAGTCGCCCGAGGCGTCGAGCGCGGGGTCCACGTTCCACAGTCCCGTCGGACCGAGGCGATCCGGACCCCGGCGGATCACCGCGACATAGTCGTCGTGCGGGATTTCGGCAAAGCCCACGGCCTCGAGATAATCGGTGTGGGTCTTGCCGTCGGCGAAGGCGAAGCCCCAGGCGCTGAGATGACGGAGGAGGGTCACCATGGCGACCTTGGAGGCGTTGCGTTGTTTGGTGAACTGCGACTCGATGACGAAGACGGGTCCGACGGCGATGCCGAAGCCGCCGCCGACCAGTTCGCCCTCCTCGTTCCAGGCCTCGAACGAATGGGCGTCGCCGGTCTCGTGCAGCTTCACGTACGCGGCGATGATGTCTTCGGTGATCCAGGTCAGCGGCACTTGCCCCTTACGCGGTTCGGCGCAGGCCCGCATCACCTCCTCGAAGCGCTGGTCGAAGGTGACGCGCAGCTTGCCGGAGCGGAGGAGCCGCTTCACGTCCTTGTCGCGTTTGATGAGGTGTGGCTCGATCACCATGCGTTGGGCATGCATGAACCACTTTTTCGGCCCGACATGGCTGAAGGGGAAATATCCCAGGCGGAAGCCGTGCATCAACGATTCGGGGTCGAGCGAGGGGGCCATGCCGAGGAAACCGCGGCGGGACGCCGGCAAAGGCAGCGGGGTGTCGAACGCCTGGTCGCGGCCGAGGCCGACGAGGGACTGCAGGCCTGCGACCACAATATAGGGCAGGGCGGAGAGGCGCTTGGGTTTCAGGCTATAGGCGATGCCCAGCCCGACACGCACAAAGTCGTTGCGCAGCTCGGCGAGGGAACGGGGCGGATAGCGGAACGAGAACATTGGCTAGCCCCTTGCCCCGCGCAGCATGCCCCGTACGCGCTTGAACAGCGAAAAGAGCCTGTCGTTCTGCTTGATGGCCCGCTTCAGGCGCCGAAGCCCAAGCAGCATCGGTGCGGCGACGCGGCCGGCGGCGGTGAGCGGCACGACACCGTCATAGACCACCTGCCGCTCGGTCCAGTCCGTCTTGTACTCGAAGTCGCCCAGGCCCATGTCGATCGACGTGACGCCCATTTCCCTGAGTTCGGCGATGAGGTCGTACATCAGGATGCCCATCAGGCTGTACTTGGCGGCGGGGCCCGAGGCGGTCGAGTTGATGAACTGCGCGTAGTGCGTGCCCGCATAGCTGCCGCAGGAGGTGGCGACGATCTTGTCGCCGGCATAGAGCGCGTGGAACCGCAGTGCTGGCCGCTCGCTGCCCAGCGAGGCTTCGGCAGCATGGCGGAAGAAGCGGACGAACCAGTCCTCGGCAAAGATGTTCTTGACCCCCATCTCGGTAAAGCGCGCGGCGCGCTGCTCGAGGAAGGTCTGGTGGATGCCGGCAATCTCGTCGGGTGTGTCGGCGCGACGGAGCGTAACCGGGCCCATGCTTTCTTCCAGCCGCCGCCGACCGCGCTGGATATTGCGGATGCGCTTGCTGCTCAGCTGCTCGATACCCTCCGCGGCGAGCGGGCCGAGATAGAGGTGGTCGGGCGATGGCTGGTGCGGAAAGGCGAGCATGGGGTTGGCAACGCCCAGCCAGCTTTGCGGCTGGTTGGATAGGCTCACCATGTCGATGCCGCCGATTTCATTGAACAGCCGGCGCAGCACGTCCGGCGTCAGCTGACGCGCGAAGCTGCGTTCCATGACCAGCCAGTCGGCATTGCCGATATCGGCTCCGATGATCTCTGCCGTCCGGACGCCCAGCCGGCGGCGAACCACAAAGGGGAAGAGCGCTACCGGACGGACGCCGCGCTCGATCACGGCAATGGCGCAGCGGCCGCCGAGTCCCCGTGCCTCCACGAGTGCCTTGATCCAACCCAGGCGCTGGTAGGGTGTGAGCAGGGCGGTCCGCTCGAGCGCGAGCCAGGGCTCCGCTGCTGCATCGATGCTGTCATAGACGCGCACGCGCAGCTCCGCCGCCGCCGCATCCGCCTCGGCGTCGTGGCGCATGGCAGCTTCGTCGGCGCCGGTTGCGTCGTCGTTTCCGATGGTGTGCCGCTCCACGGCACGGGCATTGCTCACGTGAAAACCTTCCGCAATCTCAGGCCCATAGAATAGCCGCAGCGGATCGCCTTCTTTGCTAACATCGGCGTGAGGTCGCTGGCAGTTTCATAGGCTGGTTAAGACCCGATGAACCTTGCGGTTTCGGCAAGTCACCCGCCGCGCTCTGGCAATTGCGCGCAAGTTTCGCCATATAGGGCGCCTAATAGAGGTCCGGCGAGGAACGATTGGGCAGCGTACCGTTTCGGAAGATGAACGGCTTGGGCAACGAGATCATCGTTGCCGACATGCGTGGCAGTGCTGCCCGCGTGACGCCGGCTGCCGCCGTTGCCCTCAATGCCGACCCTTCGACCAAGTTCGACCAGATCATGGCCATCCATGATCCGCGCACGCCGGGTACTGCCAACTATATCGAAATCATCAATTCCGACGGCTCGCTGGCGCAGGCCTGCGGCAATGGCATGCGCTGCGTGGTGCAGTCGCTGGCGGCCGAGAGCGGGCAGAAGAGCTTCGTCTTCGAGACGCTGGCGGGTATCCTGACCGGCGACGAACAGGCTGACGGCCTCATCACCGTCGACATGGGCAAGCCGCGTTTTGGCTGGCAGGACATTCCGCTGGCCGAGGAGTTTGCCGATACGACCGGCATCGAGCTGCAGATCGGACCGATCGACGCGCCGGTTCTGCACACCCCCTCGGTTGCCTCGATGGGCAACCCACACGTCACCTTCTGGGTCGAGGACGACGTCTGGAACTATGCGCTCGACCGCTTTGGGCCGCTGCTCGAGAACCATCCGATGTTCCCCGAGCGCGCCAATATCTCCATTGCGCAGGTGGTGGCGTCCGACCACATCATTCTGCGCACCTGGGAGCGGGGCGCCGGTCTCACCCGGGCCTGCGGGACCGCGGCCTGCGCGGCGCTGGTCAACGGCGTGCGCACCAAGCGCACGGCCCGGAAGGCAACCGTGACTCTGCCTGGCGGCGATCTCGTCATCGAGTGGCGCGCCGACGACCATGTGGTCCTTACCGGCCCGGCGGAGCTCGAGTTCACCGGCCTCCTCGATCCTGCGACCGGCAGCTGGACCGCGCCGGCGAGGGATGTGGCCTGATGGGCGTCGAGACGCTCACGTTCGGGTGCCGCCTCAACGCCTACGAGTCCGAGGTGATGAAGGCGGAGGCCGAGAAGGCCGGGCTGTCCGATGCACTGATCGTCAATACCTGCGCGGTGACGGCCGAGGCAGTGCGACAGGCCAAGCAGTCGATCCGCAAGGCCCGGCGCGACAATCCGGAGCGCAAGATCATCGTCACCGGCTGCGCCGCGCAGACCGAGGCGCGCACCTTCGGCGACATGGCAGAGGTCGATTTCGTCATTGGCAACAACGACAAGCTGAAGGCCGAGAGCTACAAGCCGATGGCCTTCGGCGTGCCCTTGAACGACAAGGTGCAGGTCAACGACATCATGTCGGTCAGGGAGACTGCGGGCCACCTGATCGAGGGGATGGACGGGCGGGCGCGCGCCTTCGTGCAGGTGCAGAACGGCTGCGACCATCGCTGCACCTTCTGCATCATCCCCTATGGCCGCGGGCCGAGCCGGTCGGTGCCGATGGGGGCGGTGGTCGAGCAGATCAAGAAGCTGGTCGGCAATGGCTATCGCGAGGTAGTGCTGACGGGCGTCGATATAACGAGTTATGGCCCCGATTTGCCGGGGACGCCGACGCTGGGCAAGCTGGTGCAGGCGATCCTTAGGCATGTGCCGGATTTGCCGCGGCTCCGCATCTCGTCGATCGATTCCATCGAGGCGGATCCGGCGTTCTATGATGCCATAGCATCCGACAGGCGGCTGATGCCGCATCTGCATCTCAGCCTGCAGTCGGGCGACGACATGATCTTGAAGCGCATGAAGCGCCGCCACTCGCGATCCGAAGCGCTCGAAGTGATTGGCAAATTGCGCGAGCTGCGGCCGGAAATGGTGTTCGGCGCCGATATCATTGCCGGCTTCCCGACCGAGACCGACGAGATGTTCCACAACACGCTGCGGATCGTCGAAGAGGCCGACCTCACCTATCTCCACGTCTTCCCCTATTCGCCCCGCCCGGGGACGCCGGCGGCGCGGATGCCACAGGTCAGTGCGCGTATTGGTCGTGAAAGAGCGGCACGTTTGCGTGAGAAAGGGCGTGCGCAGGTCACGAACTTCTGTCACGCGCGCGTCGGCAAGATGGAGGCGGTGCTGATGGAGCGGGACGGGATCGGCCGCACCGAGCAGTTCATGACGATCTCGGTCCCTGGGTTCGGAGCCGGGCAGATCGTTCCGGTGCTGGTAAGCGGCACCGACGGCGAGGGTCTCGTCGGCGAACCGGTGAGGTCGGCGGCCTGATGGCGGAAAAGAAGAAGGGCTTCTTCCAGCGGCTGTTCGGCGGCGGCGACCAGCCGGCGCCGGAGCAGGCGACGCCTGCGCCCGAACACACAGTCGAGGAAGAGCTCGAGGCCGACATCCTCCTCGACGAGGTGGTCGAGGCCGCGCCGCTGGTCTTGCCTCCCGAACAGGAGCTGGCGCTGGCCGATGCGCTGCACGAGGCCGGCGAGACGATCACGCCGGATG
>DATCRS010000005.1:0-2957 GCA_036568845.1 Devosia sp.
CGGCAAGGGTTCAGGCACCAGGAGGAGCGGCCCCGGGTGTACTGTCACTGTAGTCGCGGAGGGAACAACACAACAGCCAGGTCATTGAGTCCTTATGGGCGTGGTGAAGCAAATCAAAAAGCAGGCTGTCGTGGCCGAACAGGCGGCCGCCCGAACAGCTGACGCTTTTGTGGCCGACCAGATGAAGAGCCTTGCCGAGGCCTTCCGGGCTCAGGCCGACACCATCAGGAAGCAGAAGAAGCAAAAGAAGAAGAAATGAATTTTACTGTTACCGGCCGCTGCAAACACGGCGAGTTGGCACATCGCCGCAGCACGCCCGAAGCGGCACTGAGGAAGGCTCGGGAGCTTGCCAGATCAGGCTGCTACGACGTTCACATCGTGACCCCGGAAGGCCGGGATTACGCCTCTCCCGAGTTCGGAGATCTGCCGCGATCGCCCGCCTCACGGCGAACCGCTCGGAAAGCCCACATATAGGTTGGCCCCGCGACGATCACGGCGCACTGAATTTGGCCGCGTGGGCGTCCTGCCGGACTGTGAAGTTCAGCTTCACGGCTCGTGAACAATATGCTGGATAGTTGTTGGCGGAATGCCGCCTTACCTCCTCCTCACAACACTGAGCACTTCGAGGAGGAGCACCGCAATGACCGGCGACCCTGGCAAATCCAACCATCGCAGTGACGTACCGAACCAGGTTCATTCACCGCAGGTCGCGGAGCAAAGCTCCGGGACGAAACCAAAGGGCCTAAATCGGCGGGCATTTCTGGCCGCCGGCGCAACTGCTACGGCTCTCGCTGCCAGCCCGGGCTTCGCGCAGAACCAGCCGCCGGTTGCGCCTGCTCCGGCCGCCCCGGCGGCGATGCCGGGCAATGTCAGGGTGGAACGGCTCGACGGTTCGATTCTCACGATCGGCATTCGCCAGGATGGTGATCGTGTCGAACTGTCGAGCGTGATCGGCCTCGGCCGCTTGATGTACATGCTCGATCACGACGACGCCCTGCGTGTCGCGGTGCTCTATGCCCAAGGCCCCGATTTTGTCGGCGGCATCCTGGACGCCGACAGCTGGGCGCCAGTGCTGCGGACCGGCCGCTTCCCGGAAATTCCCCAGTTCGTAAATCCCGTCGGCACCATTCCGCCACGGCGACAGAAGCCCCTTGTGGTCGCCGTGCAGGGCCGATGCCAGGGCGCAGGCCACGAGCTTTTCCTTGCCGCCGATATCAGGGTTGCCGCCAGCAATGCCGTCTTCGCGCAGCCTGAAGTCACCCGCGGCCACTTCCCGGCCGGTGGCGCGCCGATCGCGTTTGTTCGCGAAGCGGGCTGGGCGAATGCGATGCGCTACATGCTGACGGGCGACGAGTGGGGTGCCGACGAGGCCTACCGAATGGGTCTCGTCCAATTCGTCACGCCGCCCGGAAAGCAACTCGACCGCGCCATCGAGATCGCTCGCAAGATCTCCGCAGCAGCTCCACTTGGCATCCGTGCCACCATGGATTCGGCGCACCGTGCGCTTAGCGAGGGTCAGGAGGCAGCCTATGCAGCGCTGTTTCCCGAGCTTGCGCGACTTGCCCAGAGCGACGACCACGAAGAATATTTCCGCGCGCAACGGGAGAACCGTCCTCCTGTCTTCCATGGACGCTGACACTATACTGATTCATGCAGCCTGATCAGTACCAGGCGCCAGGAGATTGAGTGCGCTGTCGCGGTCATCTTTCCTCATCCTGAGGGCCCGCCTTAGGCGGGCACCCACCAGGGATGTGCGGCGGCTTGGCAAGCCTGCCGGAACGGCAACAGAGATCAGCTGCCCGGCGGCTTGTAGGACCCGCGCAGCTTGACCGCATTCTGCCGCACCTGCTTGATCTCGTCCTGGGTAAACAGGCGCGTCAGCTTCACGTTCTGCAGCGCGCCTGTGGTGACGGTCAGGCCCGAAATCGCCGGTGCTGCGCTCGGATCGGGCACGTCGAAGATCACGAGAACGCCGGGTCCGTCGGCAGCAACGCTGTACATCGAGACCAGCTTGCCACCGGCGGCTTCGATCACCTTGGCTGCCGCTTCCTGGCGATTGGTCGTGGGGTTTTCCAGGATCGCATTGAGAGCACGCGGCGTGTATTGCCCTGTGAGACAGAAGTGCATGGCTGAACTCCTTCTAAAATCATGAAAACTGTCGCCGCGACGAGTTGCTCGTCACGACGGTGGGCTGAGAATAATGCTGGAGTACGTGCCCGCCGTGGGCATAAACGCCGCCGGTAATCGACGAGATTTCGGCACACCTCGTTGGCGGCTCGTCTTGAGGATACATCGGCCGGAGCAGGTATGAAAGTCGATTTCGCGTGCAGGCGGAGCAAGTGCGGACGAGATTGCGGTAATCGGGCACTAAACTCATGCCGCGGGGCTTCGGCAAACCCCACGTCCGCCGGGCGACCGTCCCGCGCGAAGAGACGGGACAAGCCTCAGGGAGTTACGGTGAGCTTGCTGCCGCAAGATGCACACCGGCGACGAGTGCGGCAGCAGCGAAGCCAGCAGCCAACGCCGCCCACTCCTTGCGCGTCACGGTCATGACCGCAAGCGAGGCCGTGCAGCCAACGATGCTTGCCAGCCCACCTTCGAGACAGGCCGCTGCCACGAAGGCAACGAAGAGATTGCCTGGAGCCATCTGGAAGAACCTTGCCAGCGCACTGCCCTCTCGCATCAAACTCCCAGCGAGAAACCCTCCCGACCGCAAGGTATAACTGACCAGCCCCAGCACACCGATCGCCGCGAGCGTGTGCCACTCAGGCATGGTCACCGCGCATCATGCTGAAGCCGGTGCCAAGAGCGCCGCCGGCCAGCATCGCCCAATTCGGCGAGACCAGACTGCCGACGAGAAGCGCGCCCGCAGCCGACAGCAGCCAGGGCACAGCAGAACGCGCGCCACGCCACTGCGTCGGCAACAGCGTGACGACGAACGCTGCAGGGAGCAATGC
>DATCRS010000006.1:0-4299 GCA_036568845.1 Devosia sp.
GGCGAGAAGGGCGCGGGTTTCGCCGTCGTTGCCGACGAGGTCCGAACGCTGGCGCAGACGACGCAGAAGACCGCCAAGGAAATCCGCACGCTCGTCGGCGCGAGCCGCAGTCAATCCACGTCCAGCGTCGCCGAATCCGACAAGCTCAAAAAAATCCTCGCCAATCTGGGCGAGCATTTAGAGAATCTAAGCAATGAAACCGACATGATCGCCGGTGCACTGGATGAAGGCAGCGGCGCGATCACCCGGCTCGACAACAATGTCGATGCCCTGGGGCATGAAGCCGAACGTGCTCTGCTGCTTCCGGCGCGCAGGAAACCGGCCTGAGTTTTGCGGGCTCCGTCCGGTCATGGGGCAACGGGGAAGCATATCTATGGACCAGGGCGAAATAGCCCTCAGCGACCGCGAGTTCTCCCGGGTGAAGGCGCGTGTTTACGCGCAGGCGGGCATCTCGTTGGGCGATGCCAAGCGAACATTGGTTATCTCGCGACTGTCGAAGATCGTGCGGCAGCTCAAGCTGCCGTCCTTCGACGCCTATCTCGACTATCTCGAGCGTGGCGGCACCGAGAAGGACGCGCAGGACTTTGTCAACGCGCTGACCACCAACCTCACGCGCTTCTATCGCGAGGATCACCATTTCGATCATCTGGTCAGTTATGTGGGCCAACTCATCGAGCGTCGACCGCGCGTCGGCCCTGACGGCAAGCCGAAGCTTCGCATCTGGTCGGCTGGCTGCTCGACCGGGCAGGAGCCCTACACCATCGGCCTCTGCCTCACGGCGGCTTATCCCGAGCTCAAGCGCTGGGACTTCAAGATCCTCGCGACCGACATCGATACCAACGTCATCGCCAAGGCTGCGACTGGGGTCTATCCCGAGGGTGAACTCAATGGCCTCAGCCCCGAACGCGTGCGGCAGTTCGAGCGCGGCGGCGACGGTTCGATACGGATCCCGCTTGCCGTACGCTCGCTGGTCTCGTTCAAGCCGTTGAACCTCATGACGGCGTGGCCGATGAAAGGGCCGTTCGACGCCATCTTCTGCCGCAACGTGGCGATCTACTTCGACAAGCAGACGCAGGGCGAGCTGTTTGCGCGGCTGGGCAAGCTCATCGTGCCAGAGGGCTTCCTCTATATCGGCCACTCCGAGAATCTCGGCTCGGGGAGCGAAGGGTTCCGCCTGGTCGGCAAGACCATCTATCAATCCAAATTCACTCAAAAGACGAGAGCCGCAGCATGACCATCAACGTGCTGATCGTTGACGATTCCGCCCTGATCCGCGAGGTCTTGAGCCGCACTCTCGGCAAGGATGGTGACATCACCGTCGTGGGCACTGCCGAGGATCCGATCGACGCGCGCGAGAAGATCAAGGCGCTCAATCCCGATGTCGTTACGCTCGACATCGAAATGCCCAACATGAACGGGCTGCAGTTCCTCGACAAGCTGATGCGGCTCCATCCGCTGCCGGTGGTGATGGTGTCGACGCTCACCACCAAGGGCGCGAGCGAGACGCTGCTGGCCCTCGAACTCGGCGCAGTCGACTTCGTCGCCAAGCCCAACGCGACCCTGGCCGGTGGGCTCGATGCCTTCGGCGAAAATCTCCGGCAGAAGGTCCGCGCTGCCTCGAACTCGGACGTCAAGTCGCGGTCGATGAAGGCCGCAGCGCCAGTCGTGCCCGTACGCACCGCAGCGGCGCCGCATGGCTCGCTCATCGCGCTCGGCGCCTCGACCGGCGGCGTCGAGGCGATCCGCGTGGTGCTTTCCACCATGCCCACCGACTGCCCGCCAATCGTCATTGCACAGCACATGCCGCCGGGATTTACCTCGCGCTTCGCGGCACGGCTCGACGAGGTCACTGATCTGCGCGTGCTCGAGGCCGAAGACCGGATGCCATTGGAAAATGGCCACGCCTATGTCGCCAAGGGCGACCATCACCTGCGCGTCGAACGGACCTCGGGGCAGCTCAAGTGCCGGTTGACACAGGACGAGCTGGCCTCGGGACACCGGCCGAGCGTTGACGTGCTGTTCGAATCGGTGGCGCGGACGGTGGGGCCGATGGCGGTTGGCGCCATCCTCACCGGCATGGGCCGCGACGGGGCACGTGGCCTCAAGCTGATGCGCGAGGCGGGCGCCTATACGGTGGGTCAGAGCCAGGCGTCGGCCCTGGTCTACGGCATGCCGCGGGTGGCGTTCGAAGAGGGTGCCGTGGTCGAGCAGGCGCCGGTTGAAAGCATCACCGCGCGGCTCGCGGCGGCCCTGACGCGTATGCGCTCAGCCGCATAATCCGATCCATCCGATTGAAGGATTGGTAACTGTTTTTGCCTAGGGTCCTCTCTTGTGCGCGACCCATGTTTGTCGGGCAGCTAGAAGGCGAAGCGTATCATCCATGCCGAAGGCTAGTGCAGTCAGTGTTCTGATCGTCGATGACCAGCAGTCGATGCGGGGCATTTGTAAGTACATCCTCACCCAGCTCGGATTCACCAACATCATCGAGGCCAAGTCGGGCCGCGATGCCTTGGGCAAGCTCGAGAAGAGCAATGTCGATCTGATCATTTCCGACTGGAACATGGACGACATCGACGGCCTCACGCTGCTGCGCGTCATCCGCAAGCATCCCAAGACGCAGGCCATGCCCTTCATCATGGCGACCGGCCGCTCCGACAAGGAGCAGGTCAAGGAGGCCATCTCCTGCGGCGTCAACAATTACATCATCAAGCCGTTCGATGCCTCGACGATGAAGAAGCGCATCGAGGCAGTAATCGGCGCGCTGAGCTAGCGCGTCGTCGAGGACAAGTTTTCGGGGCGGCGTCGGCCAATCGGTCGGCGCCGCTTTTGCATGTTCCGAACCCGGGGAGTCCCGTGGATTTCCGGGGTCTTGAGCCCTTCCCGCCGTAATCAGAAATTAATCACCCCTGCCTATCTTGAAATCGATTGCCGCGACTTCTGTTTGGGGGAGAAGTCGGCGCGGGGACCGGTCGATCGGCCGGTGGAGGACGACCGCAGCCAGGCTCGACACTCCCCATGAAGAGAACAACGCGGCGCGTTGAGGGAGTATTGCCTGATGGGACTGATCCCGAACCTCAAGATCGCACGCAAGCTGCCGCTCGCGGTGCTGGGATCTGCCCTGCTGGTCGGATTGGGGATCGGTGGCGCCGCCTATCTCGTCGGTGCGAGCGCCGTCACCAGCCAGCGCGACCAGGCGCTGCAGGCATCGGCCAATTCCAGCCTCGACCTGGTCACCAATTATTTCGACATGGTCGATGTCGACCTGCGGCTCTTTGCCGGCCGCGGCGACACCGTGACCGCCACCGAAGGGCTCGTGCGCGGCTATGCCGAGCTTTCGATGGGTGCCAACGCCATGGAGGTGCTGCAGAAGGTCTATGTGGCGTCGGCGGCAACTCCCGAAGAGCGCCGCGCTATCGACAACAGCAGCAAGGCGGGCACCTATGACAGCCCGCACAAGCGCTTCCATCCCGGTTTCCGGGCACTGCTCGAAGGCCGCGGCTATGCCGACATCCTGCTGCTGAGCCCGGCCGGAGAGGTGGTCTACTCGGTCAACAAGAACCCTGACTTCGGCACCATCGTCGCCGGCGGCAATGATGGCTTGGCGCAGGTCTTTACCGCGGCACTGGCACAGCCGGCGGGAAGCACAAGCTTTGTCGACTTCACCAGCTATGCGCCGGCAGGCGGTGCGGCTACTGCGTTTCTTGGCAGTCCGCTGTTCAAAGGCGACAAGCTGGTCGGCGTCATGGCCTTTGCCATTTCCACCGAGGGCCTCTCGGCGCGCCTGCAGAATGTACGCGGCCTCGGCGAAACCGGCGAAGTGCTGATCGTCGGCAAGGACGGGCTGTTGCGCAACGACTCGCGGTTTACCGGTACCAATGACGCCCTCGTCCAGACGGTTGGGCCCGAAGTGCTGTCGGTGGCCGGGACGGGCACGGCCTCGGCGGCGACCTCCGAGAGCTACCGGCAGGTTCCGCTTTTCGTCCTCAGCGTCCCCTACAGCTTCATGGGCACCGAGTGGGACATCGTGGCCGTCAAGTCGGCGGACGAAGCCTTCGCGCCGATCGGCGAGATGCGCAACATGATGGTGATCATCGGCGCGGGCCTGCTGCTGGTCGTCGCGGCTCTCGGCTACCTCTTCTCGCGCACGATCACCCGCCCGATTTCGCGTCTGACGACGACGATGGAGCGGCTGGCGGAGGGGGAGCTGGAGACCGAGGTGGTGGGGGCGAACCGCACCGACGAGCTTGGGGCGATGGCCAAGGCGGTCGAGGTGTTCAAGCTCAATGCTTTGAAGGTCAC
>DATCRS010000007.1:0-8107 GCA_036568845.1 Devosia sp.
GGGGCAGGGTGGCCTCAGGCATGGCCGGCCGTCGTTTCTGTCGCGCCTGTCCGCGCCAGGGAAGCACGGACCGCGACGATCATGATCCCGGTTGCGACGAGATGCGCGACCACCAGAAGCACCAGATAGGCGGCATCCGGCGGAAAGGCGGCGCCCACCCGCCAGATGCCCTCGGCGACATAGCCGGCGAGGATCAGAGCCGCGATCGCGGCAACGCGGTCCCCCCTTTGCCGCACCGCTCTGAGCAGGAATGCCAGAAACGGCAGCAGCCCCATGCCGAGCGCCATGATCCAGAAGGCAATCGGCCACGGCAGTATCAGGCGTGCCGTGTACCAGCCTGCTTCCCAGGGCAGGTTGCCGATCCAGATCACCAGCCACTGCATATAGGCGAAGTAGACCCAACTCAGGACAGCAGCCATCATCAGCTTGGCGAAGTCGCCCGAAAGTTTCGTCGCCTCGCCGCCACTCTGGCGGCCGGCAAGCAGGCCCTTGAACCGAAGTCCGACCGTCGCCGCCGCAAGCGCTCCCGTCACCTGGGCGCCGAAGACGAGAATCGGATAGATGGTCGACACGAACTCCGGTTCGAGCGCCACCATCCAGTCTGTCGTGAAGACCAGCATTCCCCCGGCGTATAGAACCAGCGCCACCACCGCCGCAGGCTGAGGCCCTAGGGGAACGCGCAGCCGCCCCGGCAGCACGAGCACCGATGCGACTAACCACATCGCGGCGATCACGAGCGTCCGGAGGACGAGCCAGCCCGGCTCGAAATAGCCGAGCTTGTTCACGATGCGAGCGGGAAGTGTCTCGGGTGCGGCGTTGATAAACGGCATCAGCAGCGGGACCGCCGCCAACAGTGGCGCAAAGAGCAGCAGCCACAGCGGCAGGGTGGAAGCGATGGCGGCGAGCACCGGCTTGCTCGCCTCGCCCCAACGGCCACCCGTCAGCCGATGGAAGATGAGCAGCACCAGGGCCCCGAGCGGCAACCCGAGGGCCGTCGTGCTCGCCACCAGCCAGGCTCGGGCTGCCGCGGCGATCATTGCCCCTTCTCCTGCAGTCGGGAGAGGAGTCTTGGCGGCACCTCTGCCGCCGGCGCGGCCTCTGCGTATTGCAGCGCCCGGACATAAGCGACAATGGCCCAGCGGTCGGCCGGCGGAACGCGGGCGGCGTAGGAGAACATTGCACCATAGCCATGCGTGATCACGTCATAGAAGTGCGCGTCCGGCGCGCTCACCAATGTCGGCGAATGGAAATCGGGCGGAGCCGGAAAGCCGCGCTGCACGATGCGGCCGTTCCCATGCCCGGTATAGTCATGGCAGGGCGAGCAGTAGACGTCGAACCGGTCCCGGCCACGTTGCAGTAGCGCCAGGTCGACCGTCACCGGTCGGGCGGCCACCGCGGCATCGAAGGCGTCATCGGTCGCCACGGTGCCGGGTACCGGCGAGCGGGCGGACGCGCCGTCGGCGAAGAGTTCGCTCGTGTCCAGCGGATCGACGCGGGGCATGCTGGTCATCTTCTGCTCGCAGCCGGCGAGCAGTAGAGCAATGCAGAGAAATGCGAGCACCCGCCGCTTCATGCCCGCACCTCTTCGATGGTCTCCGCCCCGAGTTCGGCGAACTCCTTGCGAAGCTCGGCGATACCAAGATGCGAGTCGGTCCCGCCGACCAGCAGGTAGAAGCGGTCGCCGGTCGCGAGCGTGAAGCTTTCGGCGTCGAACACCGGATGATGGAGGCGCGGCAGCTGGTTGCCGATCAGCATGCCGAAGAAGGCGACCAGCGCCGCGCCGAGCACCACGCATTCGAATGTCGGCACCAGGAACGCCGGCCACGAAAACAGCGGCCGTCCGCCGACATTGATCGGGTAGTTGAGCAACACCGAATAGACCTGCAGCCCGAAGATGGCCGCGCCCCCGATGCACCCGCCGATGAAGGTCCAGACCGGCAGCCGCGTCCTAGCGCCGAGCCGCTCCGGCAGGCCCGTCACCGGATAGGGCGTGAACCCCTCGAGCGCGGTCAGGCCGAGCTCGCGCATCCGGTCGACCGCGCCGAGCAGCGCTTCGGGCGAGCGGAACATGGCCAAGAGGCCGCTGTCGACGGGTCTCGCCATCAGCCAGCCTCCTTGAGCTCGTGCTGGAGCTCTTCCACTTCCGATATGCTGAGCGCCGGAAGCAGGCGCACGAAGAGGAACATCAGCGCGAAGAAGAGCCCCAGCGATCCGGCGAGCAGGCCGAAATCCGTCCAGGTCGGCGCCAGCGTATTCCAGGCCGAGGGCAGGAAGTCGCGCGTGAGGCTGGTGACCACGATCACATAGCGCTCGATCCACATGCCGATATTGATGACCATGGCGAGTGCGAACATCGTCCATTGCGATCGCCGCACGCTGCGGAACCACAGCAGTTGCAGGGCGCCGACATTGCAGGCCAGCATGGTCCAGAACAACCAGCCGTAGTCACCGAAGGCCCGGTTCCAGATCATGTAGCGCTCGTACTCGTCGCCCGAATACCAGGCGAAGTACGCCTCGCTGACATAGCCGAACGCCACCACGCCGCCCGCCCCCAGCATCACGCGGGCGGCGTTGTCGATGTGCCGTAGCGTGATGAAGGCCTCGAGCCCGAAGAAGGCGCGTAGTGGTACGGCGATGGTCACCACCATCGCAAAGCCCGAGTAGAGCGCGCCGGCCACGAAATAGGGCGGAAAGATCGTCGAGTGATAGCCGGGGATGATCGCCGAGGTGAAGTCGAGTGCAATCACCGAATGGACGGAGACGACTAGCGGTGTCGCCAATGCGGCGATGAGGAAGTAAGCCGTCTCGAACCGGTGCCAGTGATGCGCCGAACCCCGCCAACCTAGCGCCAGCAGCCCATATGCGACTTGCGCCCCCCGCCGCTTTGCGCGGTCGCGCAGCACCGCGAGGTCGGGGATGAGGCCCATATACCAGAAGAGCAGCGAGACGATGAGGTAGGTGCCGATGGCGAAGAAGTCCCAGACCAGCGGACTGCGCCATTGCGGCCAAGGCATGTGCGTCACGGGTAGCGGTAGCAGCCAATAGAAGTACTGCGGCCGCCCCAGATGCAGGATCGGATGAAACGCCGCGAGGCTTGCGGCCAGCAGCGTCATCGCTTCGGCGAAGCGGTTGATGGAGTTGCGCCAGCGCTGGCGCAACAACAAGAGCACAGCCGAGATCAGCGTGCCGGCATGACCGATGCCGATCCACCAGACCGTGTTGATGATCGGAAACGCCCATGCGGCAGGAATATCGAGGCCCAGCGTGCCGATCCCCTCGACCAGCACCCAGGTCACCGAAAACAGGAAGACCAGCGTCAGCGCGAAGAAGAAGCCGAAGCCCCACCAGAACCGGCGCGGAAGTTTGGGGCCGAGCGGGATGGCGCTGATCGCGGCCGGTATCGACCTTGGGGTCGCGCCGGGGGAGAGAACCGGTGGGTCGCGCGGCGGGTCACTCGCCATCGTCTTCCTCGCTGTCCGGCGCGTTCCGGATGCGGGCCAGATAGGTGGTCCGCGGCTTCGTGTTCAGTTCTTCGAGCAGCGCATAGGCGTGCGGCTCGCCTTTCTCGCGCGCTACGGCGCTGCTGCGATCCTTGAGGTTGCCGAAGGTGATGGCGCGGCTGGGGCATGCCTGCTGGCAGGCGGTCATCACGCTGCCATCCGTAATCGGGCTATCGGTTATGTTGGCCTCGATCTGCGCCGCGCGGGTTCGTTGTACGCAATAGGTGCACTTCTCCATGACGCCACGCTCTCGCACGCTCACATCGGGGTTCATGAGCAGCGACAACGGGTTGTCCTCGGCGAAGTCCTGGTAGGCGAAGAAGTTGAAGCGGCGTACCTTGTAGGGACAGTTCTGCGAGCAGTACCGGGTGCCGACGCAGCGATTGTAAACCTGCGCATTTATCCCGTCGGCGGTGTGGACGGTGGCGTTCACCGGACAGACCACCTCGCAGGGCGCGTCCTCGCATTGCATGCAGGGCACGGGTTGGAACAGCGTCCGCTGATCGTCCCCGTCGCCCGCATAATAGCGGTCCACCCGGAGCCAGTGCATCTCATGTCCGCGCGCCACCTCCTCGCGTCCGACGACCGGCGAGTTGTTCTCCACCTGGCAGGCGGCAACGCACGCCATGCAACCGATGCAGGCGTTGAGGTCGATGCTCATCCCCCACGCCTCCTCCGGGTTCTCGTACTCGGGGTAGAGCGTTGGTTGTGCCGGCTCGTTCCGCTCGGGCGGAAAAGCGGCGAGCGGCAGCTCCCGCACGATGTCGCGTCCTTCCATGCTGTGGTGGTGCTGGGTGGTGACGACATGCTCCTTGGCATCGAGCTTTTGCACCGTTACCTCGGAGAGCACGCCACCACCGTCACGTCTCGCCAGCACGAAGGCGTTGACGCCGATCGGGGCGCTGCCCTCGATCTCGCGTCCGAATCCGAGCGCCACGGCAATCACGCCCTCCGGCATGCCCGGATGAATGAAAACCGGCAGCACCACGGTTCTGCCGTTTGCCGACAGCTCCACGACATCGTCCTGCGCAACGCCGAGCCTGGCGGCGGTGTCCGGCGACATTTCGGCCGTGTTGCCCCAGACGATCTTGGTGAGCGGACGCGGCAGCTCTGCAAGAAAGAGGTTCGCCGCATGCGTGCCGTCGCTAAAATAGGGGTCGGGACGAAGCACCACGTCCACTGCGTCCGTCGCGCCATCGACGGCTGTTGCAGGTGCAACCGATGTCGCAGCTGGCGGAGCCGTTGCAGCAGCGGCGCTCCCCTCGATCAGGCCCGACTTCAACGCCTCAAACCAAGCCTCATCATTCAGCGACGGCCAGGTGCCGCGTACGAGCTCCTGCGCCGACGATGTGAAGTCACCGGCGAGCGCCGCGAGTACCTGATGCTTGGTCACGCCGCCATAAAGCGGCGCGATCAGCGGCTGAAGGATCGACGCCGAGCCCTCATAGGCGCGCCCATCGCTCCAGCTTTCGAGATCATGCGCCGCCGGCACATGCCAGTGCGCGAGCCTTGCCGTGCGGTCGACATGGAGTCCGTGATGGTAGACGCGAGCCAGGCGCTGCAGGGCGCCCGTGATGTCGAGATCGCCCGGTGCCGTGTGCAGCACATCCGGACCGAGGATCACCAGCTGTTCGAGCCGCCCGCTCTCGGCGTCTGTCACCAGGGTCTCGAGCGGCGCTCCTGCGATCTCCGGAGACGCGATGTAAATGACCCGATCCCCAACCGCGCCAAACCGTTGGTTCAGCGCCAGCGCCGTGGCTTCGACGTAGAGGCTTGCGTCCAGCGGCGGAACGAAGACTGCCCGGCTCGCTGCCGCGCCGAGGTCGGCGACCAGCCACGCGATGAACTTGTCGCCCGCTGGCGCACCGGACTCCAATGCTGCAGCGATCTCGGACACCGCTTCATCCAGTGCGCCCGGCCTGATCTTGCGGCGTACATCGGCGGCGACGCCGGTGAGGCTGGGCACGCCTTCGAGAGCATAGAGCCGCGACATCTTAGCCGCCTCTCGCCGCACGCGCCGGGAGTCGGAGAACTGCCGGGCATGGGCGAGCCGCCCAGGACCCTCGGCCAGGAAGTCCGCATCGAGCGACACGATCACGTCGGCCCGGTCGAAACGATAGACGGGCACAACTGCGGGGTTTCGAGGTGTTGTCGCGGAGTGACGATAGACCGCCAGCGCCGGCATCTCCGCCTGCAGCGCGTCGAGCTGCCGCGCCAGCGTCGGCGAAGTCTCGGCGCCGATCAGTACGCCAAGACCGGCGCCGCCGCGGGACACGTAGGTATCGCGCAGTTCGGCCATCTCCGCCTGAAATGCGCCCCACGTAGCAGGCTGGCCGCCACGCCGGACGTAGCGGGAGCGATCGGCGGAATAGAGCGTATAGACTGCCGTCTGCACGATCGCATCGGTGCCGCCGAGCGATCCGGGGTGGGCTGGGTTGCCCTCGAGCTTGGTCGGGCGGCCCTCATGCGTTTCGCCCAGCACGCCGATGGCGTAACCGTCGAGCACAAGGCTGGTGGCGTAAAAGCGCGGCTTGCCCGGCACGGTGAATTCGGGCTGATCAACATACGGCGCGATGCCTTTGGACGGCTTGCAGCCGGCAAGCCCGGCCGAGAGCAGCGCGGCGCCCATGAGCTTCAGCGTCGTGCGCCGATCCACCGCTCCCGACAGCCGCTCGGCGATTTCGGGGAACTCCGCCGAAAAGCGGTGCGAGAAGCCGCCCTCCGCACTGACCTCCTCCAGCACCTGCCAGAAGCGGGCCGGGGCCGCCGTCTCCAGCCGCCCGCGCAGTGTTCCCCTGGCGCTACCGGTGACAGACATAGCAATCCGTCATGTGGTCGGTGCGCACATGGTAATGCGCAATCATCTGCTCACCGAATTTCCGCCGTTCTCCCGTCGGCGTCCAGGTCATCGACGTGATCTCGTCCTCCGGTCGCAGCTGCGGACCCGGATCGCGGTGGCAATCGAGACACCATTGCATGGTGAGCGGCGCTGCTTGATAGAGCGTGGGCATCTCGTCGATCCGCCCGTGGCAGCTGACGCAGCCGACGCCGTTGTTCACATGCGCGGCATGGTTGAAATAGACGAAGTCCGGCAGGTCGTGGACGCGCTCCCAGACGATCGGCTTGCCCGATGCAAAGCTCTGGCGAACCGGCTCCAGCACCGGGGCATCGGCGAACAGTTGCGAGTGGCAGGTCATGCAGATCTCGGTCGCCGGCAGCCCGGCGCTCGATGATGTCTCCACCGCGCCGTGGCAGTAGCGGCAATCGATGCCGTCCTCGCCGGCATGGTGCGCGTGGGAAAACGGAATTGGCTGCAAGCGTGCGAGGCGCTGCCCGGTGCCATAGCTCGACCGATCCAGGCCCACCCAGGCCACCGCAAACACCAGCAGCATGACGAGCGCAGCTGTGAGCCCGAACTGCGCAATCTGGTCAGCCTGCCGCCCGAAGACCTGCACGATCGCGCCCCGAGGTTGGATGCCACAGGCGCAAGTTGCCGGTCAGCGCAGTCGTCACCTTCATGTCGCAGCCCTCCCGAGCTACCCACCCCGCGTCTCGCATCTAGCGCCCAACGGCCAAGCAGCAGCAGAGTTCCACCCGCTCGATAACCGAGCGGCACGGTTGCAGGCGGTCTCAGCCCCTGCCGCACCCGGCATTTCAGGGTCTCCGAGGGTGTGATGATGGTCTTGATGGTGTGGGCAGACTGGTGCGGGTCGTGCGTTGGCCGCCATCTATGCGGCGACCCGGGAGCGGCGGATGCACCACTCCGCGACCAGGAGGTTGATGCCCCAGGCTAGGCGCATGGCCAGCTAGCTCAGGTCGTGAGCGCCGGCAGGTCGCGGTAGAGCGCGAGGCACTCGGGATTGGCGAGTGCCGTGTCGTTGGCGATGGGACGGCCGTGGATCGTGTCACGGACCGCGATCTCGGAGATCTTGCCCGAGCGCGTGCGGGGGATTTCGGCGACAGCGATGATGCGGGCCGGCACGTGGCGCGGCGTGGCGCCGGTGCGGATGCGCTGGCGGATGAGTTGCGTCAGCTCGTCGGTGAGGTTCGCTCCCTCGCGCAGCCGGACGAAGAGGACGATACGCTGGTCGCCTTCCCAGTCCTGGCCGACGGCGATGGCTTCGAGCACGTCGGGGATGGTTTCGACCTGCCGGTATATCTCGGCCGTGCCGATGCGGACGCCGCCGGGATTGAGCGTGGTGTCCGACCGGCCCTGGATGACAAAGCCGCCCGAGGGGCGCTGCTCGGCGAAGTCGCCATGGGCCCAGACGCCGGGGAAGCGCTCGAAATAGGCGGCGCGGTAGCGCTGGTTGTCGGTGTCGCCCCAGAAGCCGAGCGGCATCGAAACGTGGGCGGCACGGGAGACCAGCTCGCCGGGCTGACCGGTGACGGGCTGACCTATACTGTCATAGGTCGCCATGTCCATGCCGAGCATGGGTCCCTGGAGCTCGCCGCGGCGCACGGGGAGCGTCGGCACGCCGCCGAGGAAGCAGGCGCAGATATCGGTGCCGCCGGAAATGGAAGCGAGGTGGAGGTCGGGTTTCCAGTTCTCGTAGATGTGGTCGAAACTCTCGGGCAGGAGCGGCGAGCCCGTGGAGAGAATGGCT
>DATCRS010000008.1:0-9038 GCA_036568845.1 Devosia sp.
ACTATTACGTAGCCGAGGATGAGAGCGGTCGCCGTTTCTGGATTTTCCGGCAGGGCAGCTACGGCATCGATCACCAGCCGCAATGGTTCATTCAGGGGCTCTTCACATGAGCAATGTGATCCAGCTCGAACCGCCGGCGAGGACACCGGTTCCGGTAGCGCCCTATGCCGAGCTGGTCTCGACCAGCAATTTCTCCTTCCTGCGTGGTGGTTCGCACCCGGAAGAGCTGGTGTCAGCCGCTATGCATCTGGGGCTTTCGGGCCTCGGCATTTGTGACCGCAACAGCTTTGCGGGCGTGGTTCGTGGCCATGTGGTGGCCCGCAACTTCAAGGAGGAATTTCCCGATTTTCGCTACGTCGTCGGCGTCCGGCTCGTCTTTGACGACGGCACGCCAGATATCATCGCCTATCCCACTGACCGTGATGCTTATGGCCGGCTCTGCCAGCTGCTGACGCGCGGTAATCTGCGTAAGGAGGCTGAAAAGGGCGATTGCCGGATCAGTTTCGATGATCTGACAGATTTCGCCGAAGGCCAGCTCTTCATCTTTATCTGCGACGAAACTCGGTTCGAACGATCCGAAGTAGATATCGCCAAGCTCCAGGAGCTTGCGCCTGGCAACGTCTGGCTGGGGGCCAATCTCACCTACAAAGGTCATGATCGGGCCAGGCTCAATCGTCTCGCTGATCTCGCCGCTCGTCTCAAAGTGCCGCTACTCGCAGTCAACGACGTACTCTACCACGAGCCCTCGCGCCGTATTCTCCATGATGTCGTAACCTGCATTCGCGAAGGACTGACGCTGGAAACGGCCGGACGCCAGCTCGAGCAGAATGCCGAGCGCCATCTCAAGCCGGCCTATGAGATGGCCCGGCTATTCGCCGAGCACCCCGATGCTATCGACGAAACTCAGGTGCTGCTCGAGCGGATCAGATTTAGCCTCGATGATCTCAAGTACAACTATCCCGAGGAAACCATCGGCAATGGCGAAACCGCGCAGGAAACGCTGGAACGTCTGACCTGGGAGGGCGCCTCTAAACGCTACCCGCAAGGGGTGCCCGAGAAGGTCAAGAAGACGCTTTGGTATGAGCTCTGCCTGATCGCCTACAAGCGCTATGCATCTTACTTCCTTACTGTCGCTGACATCGTCCACCATGCTCGCTACACCCTCGGCATCCTCTGCCAGGGGCGTGGCTCCGCTGCCAATTCATCGGTATGCTTCGTCCTTGGAATTACGGAGGTGGACCCCGGCAAGGCAACGCTCGTATTCGGCCGTTTCATCTCCACCGAGCGTGACGAACCGCCCGACATCGACGTCGATTTCGAGCACGAACGCCGAGAAGAGGTGATGCAGTACGTCTACAAAAAGTACGGAGGCAAGCGCACCGGCCTGACCTCCACTGTCATCTCCTATCGCTCCAAAAGCGCTATCCGCGAGACCGCAAAAGTCTTCGGCCTCTCGGAAGATACCGTCGCCGCCCTCAACCAGATGAGTTGGGGCTGGGGCTCGATGGTCGACGCTGACGGGATCAGAAAAGTCGGCCTCGATCCGAGCGACCCCACGCTGGTTCAGGTCTTTGACGTCGTGAAGGTGCTCAAGGGCTTTCCCCGCCACCTAAGCCAGCACGTGGGCGGTTTCGTCATTACTCGCGATTCCCTCGAAAGCCTAGTGCCCATCGGCAAGACCGCGATGGAGAGCCGCACCATCGTCGAATGGAACAAGGACGACATTGACGCCCTCGGCATCCTCAAGGTCGACGTGCTGGCGCTCGGCATGCTCACCTGCCTCAGGCGCGCTTATGAACTACTGCATGTCCACTATGGGGTGGATATCGACCACTCGAAATTCCTCGACGAGGAAATGGCCAACGGCAACGAGCACCTGCCCTGGTATGAAAAGGAAAGCGCGCCGATCTACCGGATGACACACCGCGCCGATACGCTCGGCGTCTTTCAGATCGAGAGCCGGGCGCAGATGTCGATGCTGCCGCGGCTCAAGCCCAAGGAATTCTACGACTTCGTCATCGAGGTCGCGATCGTGCGTCCCGGTCCGATCCAAGGCGGCATGGTGCATCCCTACCTCAAGCGCCGGCAGGGACTGGAGGATGTCGAGCCGCTGGGCGAAAAGCTCGATGCCGTGCTCAAGCGAACTCTCGGCATCCCGCTGTTTCAAGAGCAGGCGATGCAGATCGCCATCGTCGGCGCCGGTTTTTCACCCGGCAAGGCAGACCAACTGCGGCGTGCCATGGCGGCGTGGCGACGCTCCGGCAAGATGGCGCAATTCGGCGAAGAGTTCATCAGGGGCATGGTCGATAACGGATATAATCTCGACTTCGCCAAGCGCTGCTTTTCGCAGATCCAGGGGTTTGGCGAATACGGCTTTCCCGAGAGTCATGCCGCATCCTTTGCCCTGCTGGTTTACGCGTCGTGCTGGCTCAAATGCCACTATCCCGATGTCTTCGCCTGCGCGCTGCTCAACAGCCAGCCGATGGGATTTTACGCACCGGCCCAGATCGTGCGGGACGCCATCGAACATGGCGTCGAGGTGCTCCCCGTCGACGTCAACAGATCGGACTATTGGCATCTTCTCGAAAAAGGTACGCCAGCTTCGGATCGCGTCTGGGATCGCCATGCCGAGATGCGTGACGACATCCGGTCCAACCATTCGATCCGGCTTGGATTGTCCCAGATTCTCGGCCTTAAGGAGGAGCACGCCAACATCATCGTCGCGCGACGCGGCCAAGGCTACGCCTCCATACGTGACCTTTGGTTGCGGACCGGCGTTCCGATTGCGGTGCTGCAAAAACTCGCGGAAGCAGATGCCTTTGGCTCGCTCGGGCTCAGCCGGCGCGATGCATCGTGGGCGGTACGCGGGCTTATTGGTACCGATGGGGCGGAGACGCTGCCGCTGTTTGCCGCGGCCGGCAGGCCGAAGAACCGTGTCGATGCCGACCCCAAGCTGCCGTCTATGGCGCCAGGTGAGTCGGTTGTGCACGACTACAAGACGCTGTCGCTGTCGCTCAAAGCGCATCCGGTCAGCTTCATGCGGGACATGTTGAGGCGTAGAGGAGTGGTTGCGGCGCACGAGCTCAACGAAGTCCGTGATGGGGCCTTTGTCGAGGTCGCCGGTCTGGTACTGGTGCGGCAGAGGCCGGGAACGGCGAGTGGTATCATCTTCGCAACGCTGGAGGACGAGACCGGCATCGCCAACATCGTCATCTGGAACAAGGTGTTTGAGGATAACCGCAAGGAAGTGCTGGCCTCTCGCATGTTGGCCGTGCGCGGCAAGGTGCAGCGGGAGGGGATGGTGATCCATGTCATCGCGCAGAAGTTTACTGATATGACGCCATATCTCCTCGATGTCGCGGCGGGGCATGATCTCGGGGACAGGGTGCTGGTGCGCGGAGACGAGAGCCGAAACGAGCCTATCTCGCGCGACGAGGCGGCGCGGCGGCGGGAGGAGACTCAGCGGCGGATCGCCCGGGCGGCGTTGCCCTCGGGCCGCAATTTCCACTGACAGGCCTGCATGGCCCGTCAGCCCTGTGGCCGAAACGCGCCGGTCCGCCTCAAGAGTCCGTGACGCAGCCGCTCAGGTCTTCTCGGTCAGCCAGACTGCCTCTATCTCTAGCATTCGACCCATCAGGACACCGCCATGTTCGACGCCCTGCGCTCCATTTTCGCCAAGCCCGACGCCACCGTGCTCAGCATGGAGCCCAAACTTGCCGTGGCGGCTTTGCTTGTCCACCTCGCGGCAGTCGACGGCACCGCCAAGCCCGAGGAGCGCGAGGCGGTCAAGGGCGCGCTGATGGACTATTACGAGCTCAATGAGGACGAGGTCGTCGATCTCATTGAGGAAGCGACGCGGCGCGATCAGGAATCGGTCGATTTTTACCGCTTTACCTCGGCGCTCTCCTCGCTCGAGAGCACCGAGCGGGTCGAGATCATCCGCATGATGTGGCAGGTGGTGTTTGCCGATCGCAAGAACCATGAGCTCGAGGACAATATGGTCTGGCGCATCGCCGAACTGATCGGCGTCTCGGCGCGCGATCGGACCACCCTCAGGGCACAGATGTCGCGCGGCTGAAGCGGCTCAGTTTTTCCAGGCCTCGAACTTTCCGACAATTTCAGGCTCGTTGGCGCAGTCGAAACCCGGCGCCGTCTCGTCGGCGGCCTTGCGGGCCAGCTCGTTGGCTTCGGGATTGGCGAGGGCATCGATCCAGGCGACCTGGCACGTGGCGCCCGGCTCGATCCTGGTGACGACCAGGATCTGGCCCTCGGGGCCCTTCTCCTCACCTTCGTGCGGCTCGGGCGCGGCGATGAAGTAGCGAACGATGGTGGCGAAGGGCTTGTAGCCCCCGGCGGCGTTGGAGAGCCGCCACTCGATCTTCCCGCCCAGGTGGTTGAAGGGCGGCAGCGTTTGGCTCGCAGCCTTCTCTTCGGTCGAGGCGAGGCCGTAGGAGACCATCATCCTGAGGTCGCCTTCGGCGATCATCACCGGGATGCCCTTGTAGCCGTTGCAGGCCCAGGTCGAGCCGAAATCGTCCGAAACGACCACCGTACAGGCGTCGAGATCGATGTCGGTATACTCGGACTGGTTGAACTGCGCGGCGGCCGGAGCGGCAACTGCCAGCGCCAGACCGATTCCGGCGAGAATGCCCATAAAGCCTGATCTCACGAAACTGCCTCCTCGCGCATGGCGCGCATCCAAATTGAAGCCTTGCCTTCATGGCGCGAGCGGGGCAGAACCGCCACCTCCCCCCTCCAGAGTCTCGACCATGAATATCGACGCCATCCCCATCGGTAAGAACCCGCCTGACGACCTCAATGTGATCATCGAGGTCCCCATGGGCGGCGAGCCGATCAAGTACGAGATCGACAAGGCTTCCGGCGCGCTGTTCGTCGACCGCTTTCTCTACACGCCCATGCGCTATCCGGGGAACTATGGCTTCATCCCGCACACGCTTTGCGGCGATGGCGACCCGCTGGATGTTGTGGTGATGAACTCGCGGCCGCTGGTGCCGGGGGCGGTGGTGCGCTGCCGGCCGTTCGGCGTGCTGTTCATGGAAGACGATGGCGGCAAGGACGAAAAGATTCTCGCCGTGCCGGTGTCCAAGCTCACCAAGATGTATGACGGGGTGCACGACATCGGCGACATGCAGGCCATCCAGCTCGAGCGCGTGAAGCACTTTTTCACGCACTACAAGGATCTCGAGCCCGGCAAGTGGGCCAAGATCGAGCATATCGGCAATGTCGAGGAAGCCCGCCGCGTCATCCTCGAATCGATCGAGATGGCCAAGGCGCAGAAATAGACTCGGCGTACTGAGCAAGAAAGAGGCCCGGATTGCTCCGGGCCTTTGGTCTTAGTGGCCCATGCCGGCCATTTCGGGGTTGGCCGGTGGCTTCTTGACGAAGATGCCGGCAACAATAGCCAGTACAGAGATCACCGCTCCGCAGAAGAAGCCCGAGCGAATACCGGTGGTCAGTGCCGCGATGGCGTCGGCGCCGCCCGCGGCTGCCGCGGCCGACTGCAGCGTCATCACCGCGACGAAGAGCGCGACACCGGCGGCGCCCGCCACCTGCTGCACCGAGCCCAGGAGCGCCGAGCCATGCGAATAGAGCTGCATGGGTAGCGACGAGAGGCTCGCAGTGAAGAGCGGCGTGAAGGCCAGCGCCAGGCCGAGGCACATCACGATGTGACCGGCAAGAATGGCCCAGACCGAGGTCGACTGGTCGACCAGCGTCAGCGCCCACATCACGAGGCTCACGAGGATCGTGCCCGGCACCAGCAGCGGCCGAGTGCCGACGCGATCGTAGAGCCGGCCGACGATCGGGCCGAGAAGGCCCATCATCAGGCTGCCGGGGAGCAGCAGCAGGCCAGTCTGCAGGGTGTCGATGCCGACGACGTTCTGCAGATAGATCGGCAGCAGGATGATCATTCCGAAGAGCGACATCATGGCGGCGGCCATGGTGAGGATCGAGACGGTGTAGTTGCCCGACTTGAAGGTGCGAAGGTCGAGCAAGGCACTATCCTTCTTCTGCAGCGCGAGCTGACGGAAGACGAAGACAGCCATGGTGACGAGGCCGATCGCGATCGGCACCCAGGCCGGAATGGCCTGCTCATGTACTGCGCTCTCGCCAAGGGCCGAGAGCCCGTAGACGAGGCCGCCAAAGGCCAGAGCCGAGAGGATGACGGAGACCACATCCAGGGGCGCGTAGCGCGGGGTGGAGACGTTCTGCATCAGCCGCGCACCGAGCGCCAGGGCGCCGAGGGCGATCGGCAGGACCAGGATGAACATCCAGCGCCAGTCGAGATAGGTGAGGATGAGGCCGGCAATCGTCGGGCCGATGGCCGGGGCCACCGACATGACGATGGAGATGTTGCCCATGGTTTTGCCGCGGCCCTCGGGGGGCACGAGCTGCATCACGGTGGTCATCAGCAGCGGCATCATGATCGCCGTGCCGGTCGCCTGCACGACGCGACCCAATACCAGCAGTTCAAGTCCCGGCGAGAGGGCGCAGACCAGCGTGCCGGCCGAAAAGATCGACATGGCAAGGATGTAGATCGGCCGCGTATTGATGCGCTGCAGCAGGAAGCCGGTGATCGGGATCACCACAGCCATGGTGAGAAGAAAGGCGGTCGTCAGCCACTGCGCTGCGCCTGCGGTTACCCCCAGATCGATCATCAGCCGCGGGATCGCCACGCTCATGATCGTCTCGTTGAGGAAGACCACGAAGGTCGAGGCCAGAAGCAGCGCGATCACCAGCCGGTTGCGTGCGGCTGTGGACTGGTCGATCGGGACCGACGCGGCGGGCGCCATTTCTGGCGACATGGTTTCGGCGGACATCAAAAAAACTCCCTCAGTTGAGGGCCCTCTGCCCTCGCTCTGCCAACACGACGAACGTGCGTCCCCGCTTTCGACACGGTGGACCAAAGAATCTTTCGCTCGTCGCAACTTGCCGGAGAGGGTGCCGACCGGCACCCTGCCCATATGTGGAGGAAACCACATACTGCTGCCGGAACGTGTCAGCAGCGCAACGGCCTGCCAGATGGGGTAATTCCCCATTCTCGCAACCCTGCGGTGTCAGTTAAGCCAAAACCTTAGTATCCTGCAACCGCTTTGGTGCATAGCCGCCATGCACCGCGATTGAAAATCTTCGAAAACGCCTGTCGAACTGACTGTCGGTCCGTCGACCAGTCCACAGCAGAGGAGGAACGGCCATGAAATTTGTCTGCCTGGTCTATATCGACGACGCCAAGATGGCGGCGCTGACGCCCGAGCAGGGCAAGCAGCTCACGGATGATACCATCGAATCCGACTGGCAGCTGCGGCGGGAGGGGCGGTTGGTGCTGGCCCAGCCGCTGCAGGAGCCCTCGGCGGCGGTCACCATGCGGGTAGGGGAGGCGGGGATATCCGCCACCGATGGGCCGTTCGCCGAGACCAAGGAGCATCTGGGCGGTTTCTACGTGATCGAGGCGGCGGACATGGCGGAGGCCCGGCGCCTCGTCGAAACCGACCCGATCCTCAAATATGGATGCATCGAGATCCGCCCGACGCTCGAGCAGACCCACAGCGTTACCGGCGAGGGCCGGCCCGAGGCGCAACAGATCTAGCCCAGCACTTTCTTCACCGCCGTCTTCGTCGGCGTCTTGCCGCGGGTGAGCTGATAGGCATGGCCGTATGACTTCTTTTCGAACAGAAGCGCGACGGCGACCTCCGCCACGTCCTCGCGGGTAACGAAGGCCTCCTCCAGCGCCTCTTCGGAGAGGGTTACCTTGCCAGCGGCGGGTTCGTCGATGAGCTCGCCGGGCTCCAGAATGGTCCAGTCGAGCCCGGAGCGGTGGATGTGCCCGGCCGCCAGCCGCTTCTGCTTGTAGTAGTCCTTCATCTCGTCGCTCATGCCGCGAGTCGAAAGGCCGGTGCTGGCGCCGATCGCGGAGATGGAAAGGTAGCGCTTGATGCCGGCATTCTTCGCGGCCCGCACGGTGCGGCGGGTGCCGATATTGTCGAGTTCGCTGGTCTCGCCGGCGGCCGAGCCGGCGGCGAACACCATCGCGTCGGCACCGCGGAAGGCGATGACGAAGTCGTCGAGCGAGGATTTGGCGAGATCGAGCACGATGGTTTCGGCGCCGCGCTTCACCAGATCGGCCATGTGCCTGGGGTTGCGGATCGTCGCCAGCACCTCGTGGCCGGCCGCCACAAGCTTTTCGACGATCAGGATGCCGGTGCGGCCATGGCCGCCAATGATGACGACGCGTGCCATTCTGCTCTCTCCTTATGATGCCGCGAGGCGAAGCAGCGCCGACTGTTCCTCGACGATGCCCTCGGTCAGCCGGGCGGCGGCGACGAAGGGCATCCAGGCCAGAATCCCGGTCCTGTCGAGACCACCCGTGCGGGCGTAACGCTCAAGATAGTCCTCGGCTAGCTCGGGGACCACGGTCGACATGAGCAGGAAGCTGCGGCAGACATCGGCCTCCGCGGGCCCGCTGGTTGCGTCGACCCAGTCGATCACCATGGCGCGACCCGGCACGCCCACGACATTGAACGGGTGGTAGTCGCCATGGCAGAGCCGGTTGCCGTCCGGCATGGCCGCGAGCCGCTCGAGCAGCGTTCCGCGCAACCGGTCGTCGAGTGCCGGCGCGCGGCCGATACGGTTGACGAGCCGCGACTTGAGGCTGGGGAGGCGTGCCTCCGGCTTCCGGTGCATCCGCAAATGCAGATCGACCATCGCGTCGAGCATGGCAGGCACCTGCTCGGCGTCCTCCTGGACCACGCGGGCAAAGGGCTTGCCCGGCGCCCGGTCCATCACCAGCCCCCAGCGCCCGGCATAGCGGCCGGCTTCGTGGACTTGTGGAGTGGGTAGCCCGTGGTCGCCCACGACCGCCAGGGTAGCCGCCTCCATGAAGGCCGCAGTGCGCGAGGCCGGATCGCGATAGAGCTTTATCGCCGCCTCGCCATACTCGAAGACTTCGGCAATGCGGCCGCTGCCGAGCAAAGGTCCGATGGCCTGGCTCATGTCTCGAATTTTTCGCAACTCCGGAAGAA
>DATCRS010000009.1:0-10005 GCA_036568845.1 Devosia sp.
ATCGGCGGCTGGACCGAACTCGGCGGCACCGAGCTGCCGCCCAATCCCAGCCGCTGGAAGAAGATGCGCGAGATCAGCGAGGACGTCGTCCCGGAGCTGGAGGGGGCGCCCGCCAACGAATGGATGGGGCACCGGCCGTCCACGCCAGACTCGGTGCCGGTGATTTCGCGCTCGGGCAAGCTGCCGATGGTGTTCTATGCCGTCGGACACGGACATTACGGGTTGAGCCAATCGGCCAGGACGGCGCGGATAATCGGCGAGATCATCGGCGAAGCGGCTGACGCGCGGTATCGAAGCTATTCGATTTCGCGGTTCGGGTAGGTCTCTCGGCGCCCTTCTCCCCTTGGGGGAGAAGGTGGATCGGCCGAAGGCCGAGACGGATGAGGGGTATCCCTCAGCCATCGCGGATGTGGAGACATACCCCTCATCCGCCCTTCGGGCACCTTCTCCCTCAAGGGGAGAAGGAAGAGGGTGAGAACTCAACTGACGTGGGCCCTCACACCTCGATATCGAACACGATAAGCCCATCTGCTCCGCCCTCGAGGGCGGCGACCAGCTTGGCGCCGGCACGGCCGTGGGCGGCGTCGGCGAGGTAGGTGTCGCGGGCGGCAGCATCGGCGAAGTCGATGGTGAAGCCGTGGGCAAAGCCCTGCCCCAGGCCTTCCGGGCTCACATTGGCGCCGGAGGACATGGCGAGGATGCCGGGAAGGTGGCCGCGCAGGGCAGCGAGCTCGGCGAAAATGGCGTCACGCTGCACGTCCGAGACGCCAGCGTGAAACTTGCAGAGGACGATGTGCCGGACCGCCATCAGTATGTCGCGCGGCCGCCGGAGAGGTCGAAGACCGAGGCGGTGGTGAAGGAGTTTTCCCTGCTGACCAGCCAGGCGACCATATTGGCGGCTTCTTCGACTTCGAGGAAGCGGCCGCGCGGGATGCGCGAGAGCATGTAGTCGATGAACTCGGGCTTCAGCTCATCGAGGATGCGGGTCTTGGCGGTGGCCGGGGTAATGGCGTTGATGGCGATGTCCCACTTCGCGCATTCCTTGCCGACGGCCTTGGTCATGCCGATGACGCCGGCCTTGGCTGCCGCATAGGCGGCGGCGTTGGGGTTGCCCTCCTTGCCGGCGATGGAGGCGATGTTGACGATGCGGCCGTAGTTGCGGGCCTTCATGCCGGGCAGCACGGCGCGGTTGACGTAAAAGGCGCCGTTCAAATCGATGTCGATGACCCGGCGCCATTCGTCGAGGTCGTACTCGTCGAGCGGGGCGTTCTTGCCGGCGATACCGGCAGAATGGACGAGGATGTCGAGCTTGCCGAAATCCCCTTCGACCTTGGCGACGGCGTCCTTCACCGCATCATAGTCGGTGATGTTGACCGCGACGCTGGAGGCGGCATCGCCGAGCTCGGCGACCGCGGTGGCGAGCAGATCGTCGCGCATGTCCCAAAGGCTGACCTTGGCGCCGGAGGCAACGAGACGCTTGGCAATGGCAAAGCCGATGCCCTGGGCGCCGCCGGTGATCACCGCCACCTGGCCATTGAGATCGATCTGGTTCATCGTTTTGTCTCTCCCTTTAGTCCCTGAGGCTCTAGCGTGTTCCGCGCGTGGCTGCCAGCCGGTTCGCATCTGGGCGGGATCAGCAATTGGCCGTATGACTCTCGCGAGAGGACCGAGGGGAGGACGGGATGAGCGAACTGCCGATATTTTCGCTGGCTGGGAAGTCCGCGCTGGTGACCGGCGCCGGGCGCGGATTGGGCCGGGCCATTGCGCTGGCGCTGGCCGATGCGGGTGCCGACGTGGTGCTCGGACTACGCGATGTCGCCGCACATGGCGGGGTCGTAGCCGAGATCGAGGCGATGGGGCGGCGGGCGTTGCCGCTGCAGATGGATGTGCTCGACCTCAAGCAGGCCTATGGCGCCATCGACGCGGCCATCGCGACGCTGGGGAAGATCGACATCCTGGTCAACAATGTCGGCGGCGGCACGGAAGGGCCGGTGGAGAACTTTACCGAGGAAGAGTTCGACTGGACGATCGACCTGTCGGTCAAATCCACCTTCTTCGTCAGCCAGCATGTCGGGCGCCACATGATCGGCCGGAAGGCGGGCGCCATCATCAACATGGGGTCCCAAGCCGGCGCCGTGGCACTGCCGGGCGAGGCGATCTACTGCCTCAGCAAGGCGGCTGTGAGCCACATGACCAAATGCTTCGCGGTGGAGTGGGGGCCGCACAATGTGCGGGTCAACTGCGTGGCGCCGACCTTCTTCCGCACCGACGGCACGGCCGAAGCGCTGGGCAAGCCGGAGTTCAGGGCCGACGTGATCGAGCGGATCGCCGCGCTGCACCGGGTCGGCGAGCCCAAGGAAGTGTCGGGCGCCGTGGTGTTTCTGGCGTCCGATGCGGCCTCGATGATCACCGGACATACGCTGCTGATCGACGGGGGTTGGACGGCGCGGTAGCTCGCGGTCGGAAGAGGACGCCGGCGGGCGCGCCCCGTCAGGCGTACTACTTTAGTATTAGCTTTTTCTACGACTTTAGTAGCATGATGCGACCTTGACCGATCCGCCGCCGCCGTCGACTGTAGCCGGCGAGGACAGCGGCGACAGGCCGGCTGAGTTTTCGTGGAGGAGTTTTCAGTGGCCAATGTGACCATCAACAAGGTCGGTAAGCATTACGGCTCGTTCGAAGCGCTGAAGGGCGTTTCCGTCGATATCGCCGACGGCGAATTCGTGATCCTGGTCGGCCCGTCGGGCTGCGGCAAGTCGACGCTATTGCGCATGATCGCAGGCCTCGAGGACATCACTTCGGGCGAGATCGAGATCGGCGACCGCGTGGTCAACGACCTGCCGCCCAAGGAACGCGACATCGCCATGGTGTTCCAGAACTACGCGCTCTATCCGCACATGACGGTGGCGCAGAACATGGCGTTTTCGTTGAAGCTCAAGGGCGTGCCGAAGGCCGAGATCAATGAGAAGGTGAACCGCGCCGCGGCGATCCTCGGGCTCGAAAACCTGCTCACCCGCCAGCCGCGCCAGCTTTCCGGCGGCCAGCGCCAGCGCGTCGCCATGGGCCGCGCCATCGTGCGCGATCCGCAGGTCTTCCTCTTCGACGAACCGCTATCGAACCTGGACGCCAAGCTGCGCGTGCAGATGCGCTCGGAGATCAAGGAGTTGCACCAGCGGCTCAAGACCACCACCATCTACGTGACGCACGACCAGATCGAAGCCATGACCATGGCCGACAAGATCGTGGTGATGCGCGACGGCGTCATCGAGCAGATGGGCTCGCCGCTCGACCTCTATGACCGCCCGGCCAACACCTTCGTCGCCGGCTTCATCGGCTCGCCGTCGATGAACTTCATCGAAGGTTCGGCCGAAGGCACGACCTTCAAGACCAAGGACGGCGTCAGCCTGCCGCTGACCGCGGGCCACGCCGACGCGACCACCTACGGCATCCGTCCGGAGCACCTGCATCTCGACCCCAACGGCATCCCCGCCGAAGTGATCGTGGTGGAGCCGACCGGCTCGGAAACGCAGGTGCTGATGCGGCTGGGGCACCAGCAGATTGTTGGCATCTTCCGCGAGCGCGTCACGGCGCAGCCGGGCACGACGATCAAGGTAACCCCCGACCTCTCGGTGGTGCACCTCTTCAACAAGGACGGCAAGCGCGTCAACTGAAGCGCGGTGGACTAGACGAAGGGCGGCCCCGCAGGCCGCCCTTTTCGTTTTGGCGCGGTCCCGCCATGGTCGATAATCCCGGACCAATGCACGCGAACACTTGCTGGAGGAGCAGGCCGTGGCCAATCTCACGATCCCAGATCTCAAGGACAAGGCGGTGCTGATCACCGGCGCCTCGACCGGCATCGGCGCGGCGCTGGCGCGCGCCTTTGCGGCGCAGGGAGCGAAGGTGGGGCTGCACTACAATTCGAGCCGCGACAAGGCCGAGGCGCTCGCCAGGGAGATCGAAACGGCGGGCGGCGCCGTCACGCTGGTCAAGGCGGACGCCATGAAGTCGCCCGAGATGCGCGAAGCGGTGGAGGCAACGGCGAAGGCATTCGGGCGGCTCGACGGGCTCATCAACAATGCCGGCGGCATGGTGGCGCGGCAGCCCTACCAGGAATTCACCGAAGAGCTCTATGACGAGGTGATGGATTTGAACGCCCGCTCGGTGTTGGCGGCCTCGCATGCGGCGATCCCGCATCTCAAGGCAGCCGGTGGCGGCTTCATCATCAACACCACCTCGATCGCGGCCCGCAACGGCGCTGGCCCAGGAGCCGGCCTCTATGGCTCATCCAAGGCCTTCATCGGCAATGTGACGCGCGGCATGGCCAAGGAGCTGATCGGCTTCGGCATCCGCGTCAATGCGGTGGCGCCGGGGGTGATCGAAACGCCGTTCCACGAGCGCTATTCGACCGAGGCGCAGATGAAGGCGATGCTGGCGACCATCCCGCAGGGCCGCTACGGCCAGGCGGAAGACTGCGTGGGCGCCTATCTCTTCCTCGCCTCGGCGTCACTCTCCGGCTATGTCGTCGGGCAGACGCTCGAGGTCAATGGCGGGCAACTGATGCCGTAGCGCCGGCCTTGCCATGGCCGCGCAGCAGCGAGAGCACGGTCGAGATGCTCTCCTCGAGCGACTGCAGGGCACGGGCGGTGTCGCGCACGCGGGTATTGGCGGCGATCGCCGGCGGCAGATTCCGGGTCGCCTCGGTGAAGCGTTCGCGCTGCACGGAGACGGCGTTGGCCATGGCCTCGGCCTCGTCGAGGAGCGCGGGCTCGAAGTGTCCAGCCATGCGCAGGCGCTCGGCTTGCGCGAGCAGGCGCGCGCAGCGCATCTGCCAAGGGCCCAGCAACTCATTGATGGGGAGCAGGGCAGCCGTTGCCTCGCGGGCCTCCGCAACATCGATACGAAGAGCACGGCGGCGCGGTTGCGACTCTAGCATTCTCTGAAACTTCCCTGATCTCGAAACGAAGGGGAAGCTTGGGCCGCCAGCCTGCGCGACACACTAACACAGATCAAGAATAGGCGGATCGCTCAGCCCGCCGGTGGCTGCCGCTGTGCCGACCACACCAATTGCAGCTTGCCGGAGTCGTCGGGCGCATAGACGTCCGAGCGGCGCCGTGGATCGCCAAATGCACTGGCCAGGTGGACCGCCTCGGCGGCGGCCGCCTCGCGCGTATCGAACGGCCCATAGGCCTTGCCCTCGCAATCGACCCACCAGGCCGAAGGCGTGCGGATAACAACGAACCAACATGTCTGCATGAACCACCCCGATCAGCTCGCAAACTTGGAGCCGGGTGTTTGGTTCCGCGAAAAACGAGGGGGCAGACCTAGGTCTCTACTGTTCACCATTGAACTGACGTGTTTCCGATTTGCACAAATCGAACGTAAACCTGCTCGGGCGTACTCGACGCCCACGGCACGCAGAGTTAGATTTTTGCATGGGCGCCGGAGGAGGCGCCGGTCCGAGAGGGGAAAGCCAGAAGTGAAGATAACGTCGGTCAAGACCGCGGCCACCAGCGGTCATTGCATGCATCTGTGGGTGCGGATCGAAACGGATGCCGGCATTACCGGCCTGGGCGAGTGCGTGCATGGCGGCCACCAGTCGATCGCCATCATCAAGGAGCTGGAAGAGCGCCTGATTGGCCGCGACCCGTTCGCTATCGACGCCATCTTCGAACAGACCCGCCGCAGCCTCGTGTTCGAGGGCGGTTTCGCCGGCGCGCTGATCACCGCGCTCACCGGCATCGAGATCGCGCTCTGGGACTTGAAGGGCAAGGCGCTCAACGTGCCGATCTACGAGCTGATGGGCGGCAAGTTCCGCGACGAGATCCGCGTCTATTGCGACTGCGAGGTTTCGCCGGGCATGAACATGGACGAGGTGCAGGCGGAGGTCGACAAGGTGCTGGAGGCTGGCTTCAGCGCGCTCAAGGTCGACCTCGACATCCGCGCCTATGGCCATACCGGAACCGAGACCGGGTGGTACCAGAAGGACGGCTTCAACATGACTCCCAACAAGTGGGAGCATGACCGCATGGTGCAGCTGGCCGAGATGGTGGTGAAGGCTGCCGGCAAGGACGTCGAGGTTGCGTGCGACCTCCATACCCGCCTCGACAAGCACTCGGCCATCCGCCTCTGCCAGGACCTCGAGCACCTGCAGCTGATGTGGCTCGAAGAGCCCATCCCACCCGAGAACATCGCCGTGATGGCCGAGATCACCCGCTCGACCAGCGTGCCGATCTGCGGCGGCGAGAACCTCTATCTGCGCCACGGCTTCCGTGAGGTGTTCGAGAAGCAGGCGCTGGACATCATCATGCCGGATATCCCCAAGTGCGGCGGCCTCAGCGAATGCCGCAAGATCGCCGAGATGGCGGACATCTACTCGATACCTTTTGCTCCCCACAACGTCTCATCGCCGATCGGAACCATGGCCTCGGCGCACGTTTGTGCCACGATACCGAACTTCCTCGTCCTGGAGTTCCACTGGTTCCACCGCGACTACTGGTCGACGATCACCGATGGCGGCGACATCATCAAGAACGGCCGCATCGCGCTGAGCGACCGGCCCGGCATCGGGCTCGAGCTCAACTACGACGTGGCCAAGCAGCACCAGTATCCGGGGACGACCTGGTTCGAGTGATTGTCTCGGGGCGCATGGCTCACATGCGCCCCGGCGCCTGACCGCCGATCGCCTGTGCACCTATCTGTGGAGCGCAGGAGATTTGAGATGCGCACCACATTCTTCCGAAATGTCAGCCGCGGCATTGCCGCTTTCGCCGCAGCCGCCCGCGCCGCCAACGCGGTTGAGAACAACCGGACCCCGCGCGGCGAGGATCTTAGGACGCTGGGCATCGAGCCGGCAGCGTTCCGCAAGATCGAACTCTAATTAACGTACCAGCGCCGGCCGCTTTGGATCGAACGTCCAGCCGGCAATGAGGTGCTGCATCGCCGTGGCATCGTTGCGGCTGCCGGCGGGCAGCGAGAGGTAGAGGACGTGGGCGCGTTCCAGCGCCGCCTCATCGAGCTCAACGCCAAGGCCGGGCCGCTCAGGGACGGCGACCGCACCGTCGCGGATCAGCGGCGGGGACTTGGTGAGGCGCTCGCCATCCTGCCAGATCCAGTGCGTATCGAGCGCCGTGATCTCGCCAGGCGCGGCAGCGCCGACCTGCGTGAACATCGCCAGCGAGATGTCGAAGTGGTTGTTGGAGTGCGAGCCCCAGGTGAGGCCCCAGCGCTCGCAGAGCTTTGCCACCTCGATCGAGCCGCGCGGGGTCCAGAAATGCGGGTCGGCCAGCGGGATGTCGACGCTCCCCAACACCACCGCATGACCGAGCTGGCGCCAGTCGGTGGCGATCATGTTGGTGGCGGTCCTGATGCCGGTGGCACGGCGGAACTCG
The DNA here is from genome assembly GCA_036568845.1 of Devosia sp. GTDB lineage: Bacteria > Pseudomonadota > Alphaproteobacteria > Rhizobiales > Devosiaceae > Devosia_A. Next base: position 7,389 of record DATCRS010000009.1, read on the forward strand.
GCGAGGATTTCGCGGCCCGAAAAGCCGGCTTCGGCACCGCAGGGATCCTCGGCATAGGCGAGATGCGGCTTGATCGAGGTGCAGACCTCGATCGCCTCCTTCAGTGACCAGGCGCCGTTGGGATCGAGCGTGATGCGCGCGTCCGGGAAGCGGGTGGAGAGCGCCACGATGGCCTCCGCCTCCTCCATGCCGCGCAGCACCCCGCCTTTCAGCTTGAAATCCTTGAAGCCGTAGCGCGCTTGCGCCGCCTCGGCCTGGTGAACGATGGACGGCGCGTCAAGCGCCGGGAGATCGCGGATGCTTTCCCAATCGTCACCGGTTGCCGCGCGGTAGGGCAGCGGCGTCTTCGCCTTGTCGCCGACATAGAAGAGGTAGCCCAGCATCGGTACGCGATCGCGCACCATCCCGTCTGCCAGGAGCTCGGCCGTGGGCACGCCGAGAAACTGCCCCATGAGGTCGAGCAGGGCACATTCGAGCGCGGCGACGGCGTGGATGGTGACCCGCAGGTCGAAGGTCTGGGCGCCGCGCCCGCCGGCATCGCGGGAGGCGAAAGTTTTGCCCACCTGCCGCAACAGCGTCCGATAGGTGCCGATCTCCCTGCCCTCGATCAGCGCCCGCGCATCCTCGAGCGTGCGGGTGATCGCCTCGCCGCCAGGGACTTCGCCGAGCCCGGTGTGACCCAGGCTGTCGGTGAGGATCACGATGTTGCGGGTGAAGTGCGGGGCGTGCGCGCCGCTGAGGTTGAGCAGCATGCTGTCGTGCCCCGCCACGGGCACGACACGCATGCCCGTGACGATGGGAGTAGCCGTGGTCATGGTGCCGTCCCGATCAACCCTTCACGGCACCCACGGTGAGACCACCGACGAGGAAGCGCTGCGCATACATGTAGAGGATGGCGACCGGGATGGCGGTGAGCAGCGAGGCTGCCATCAGCTCGCCCCAGGGCAGGATATCGCCCACGACCATCGACTGCAGGCCGATGGGCAGCGTGCGGATCGACTCCGAGGTGATGAACACGAAGGCGAAGAGGAACTCGTTCCACGCGTTGGTGAAGGCAAAGAGCGCCACCGACAGCAGCGCCGGCGCTGCAAGCGGCAGCGTGATGCGGATGAAGGCGTAGAGCCGGCTCGCCCCATCGATCATCGCGGCTTCCTCGAGCTCGACCGGGATTGAGCGGAAGTATCCGATCAGCACCCAGGTGGCGAAGGGGACGAGGAAGGTCGGGTAGGTGACGAGCAGTGCCCCGTAGCTGTTGATCAGCCCCATGTCGCTCAGCGTCTGGTAGAGCGGGATGAAGATCAGCGTGCCGGGCAAGAGGTAGGTGATGAGGATCGCCGTGGTCAGCAACCCGGCCCCGAGGAACTTGAGGCGCGTGAGGGCGTATGCTGCCAGCGCCGCAATGACGACGGAGATCACCGTGCTGAGCGTCGCGACCGCCACCGAGTTGATCAGCCAGTGGACGAAGGGCGAGCCGAAGATCAGCTCCTGGTACTGACTGAGCGTCGGCGGGCTGGGCCAGAAGATCGACTGGCGCTGGCTGATCTGGGTGGTCGTCTTGAACGAGGTGATCACCACCCAATAGAAGGGGAACAGCACGAAGACCATGATCGGCAGGAGGATCAGCAAGCGGATGCCGATCCCCATGCGCTCGCGGCCCTCGGGCTTGAAGACCGGCTTGGAGGCCGAACCGGTCATGCGGACCCGCAGGGCTTGCCCGAGCTTTTCGATACCCCGGTTCAGCATGTCGAACGGCCAGAACAGGATGTCGAGGACGAGGCTGAACAGCCCGCCGAAGAACTTGCCGATGCCGAGGTTGAAACGCTTCTTTTCCACGCCGGCCGAACGCTCGTCGTGGCGCATGTACTTGGCGAGCAGGTAGATGAGGAAGGCCATCAGCGGCGCAACCGATAGCGCAATGGCGCTGCCGGGGCCGTATTGCAGCGAGCCGATCGCCTTTTCGTACGCCAGGATCGAATAGAGGCGCGTGGCGCCGGAGGGACCGCCGCCGGTCATCAGGAAGATGAGCCCGAACTGGTTGAAGGTCGAGATGAACGAGAGCAGCAGCACCACGAGGATGACGTAGCGCATGCCCGGCAGGGTGATGTAGCGGAAGCGCTGCACCGCATTGGCGCCGTCGACCTCGGCCGATTCATAGAGTTCGGTATCGATGGCCTTGAGGCCGGCGAGCAGCAGCAGGGTGAAGAAGGGGATGCCCTTCCAGACGTTCACCGCGATGACACTGCCCAGCGCCATATTGGCATCGGATAGCCAGCCGAGCGGGCGATCGATGACGCCGAGGCCCTGCAGGATGGGGTTGAGCCCGCCGAACAGCGGATCGTAGATCGACTTCCACGCCAGCGCGGTCACGATTTCGGGCACGATCCAGGGCAGCAGCATGATCGCCGACATCAGGTTGCGGTACGGCAGCCTGGAGTGGAGGATCATGGCGATGGTCATGCCGGTGACGAACTTGATCGACAGCGACCAGAAGGTGAAGTTGATGGTGTTCGAAATCGACAGCAGGAAGTCGGAATTGGTGTAGAGGCGCTCGTAGTTCCGCAGGCCCACCTGGTTGGTGGCGCCGGTCAGAAAGTTGAACGTCGTCGTCGACATCAGG
>DATCRS010000010.1:0-2782 GCA_036568845.1 Devosia sp.
CCCCTCAGCTCACGATTGCGCCGCAGCATGTCGACCAGCACGGTGAGGAGGATCAGCGCGCCGATCACGGCGCGCAGCCAATAGGCGGAGACGTTGATGAAAATCAGCGCCGATCCGATGGCGGAAAAGAGGATGGCGGCGAGCGTCGAGCCGATCACCGTTCCGGTGCCGCCAAGGATGGAGACGCCGCCGATCACCGCCGCGGTGATGATGGTGAGCTCGAGGTTGGGCGGAACCGTCGACTGGATGATCTTGAGCTGGGTGGCAAAGAGGATGGTGGCGAGCCCGGCAAAGGCGCCGTGGATCATGAACACCTGCACGGTCCGCCGCTCGATCGGGATGCCTGCCGCTCGTGCCGCCTCGGCATTGCCGCCGATGGCATAAAGCGAGCGCCCGAAGGCGGAGTAGCGCATCCAGAGGAAGGCGCCGATGGTGAGCACGATCATGAACCAGACCGGCACCGGCACGCCGAGGATGCGCTGCTGCGCCAGGAGGAACTCTGCGGGCAAGTTGTTGATCCAGGTGCCGCCGGTCACCGAAACGAGGCCGCCGCGGAGGATGGAGAGCATCCCCAGAGTGACGACGATCGAAGGGATGCGGCCATAAGCCACCAACATGCCGACGACGAAGTTCACCGCGATGCCGACGAAGATCGGCGCCACCCAGGCTACCCACACCGGGGCGCCCGAAATCGCAATCGTGCCCGAGACCGTCGCCAGCACGCCGATCAGGGCGCCGACCGAGACGTCGATATGGCCGGTGATGATGATCATCGCCATGCCGATGGCGGCCACCGCGATGTAGGCGTTGCCCGAGATGATGGTATTGAGGTTGTTGGCGCCGAGGAAGCGGGGATTGATCGCCGACACCACCGCGAAGAGGACGACGATGGCGCAGGCGATGACGAGCTCCTGGCCATAGCCGGAGACGAAGCGCGCCAGGGCGCTCCGGTGCGGGCGGAAGGCGGGCGCAACGTCAGCCGTCATGCCGCGGCCTCGTGCCTGGTTGCCTGCGTCATGGCAGTACCGACGGTCTCCGCCGAGGCATCGGCACGGTCGATGGTAGCGGTGAGCCGCCCGCCATGCATCACCAGCACCCGGTCGCTCATGCCGAGGATTTCGGGGAGCTCGCTCGAGATCATGAGGATGGCCATGCCCTCGCCGGCGAGCCGCGCCATCAGCGCATGGATCTCGGACTTGGCGCCGACATCGATGCCGCGCGTGGGCTCGTCCATGATGAGGATGCGGGGCTCGGTCTCGAGCCACTTGCCCAGCACCACTTTTTGCTGGTTGCCTCCCGAAAGCTGGCCGACGACCTGATCCGGTCCGCGGGCCCGCACGCCCAGCTTGCGGATGGAATCCACCGCGCGTGAGAGCTCGGTGCCGACGTCGATGAAGATGCCGCGCGCGACGTGGTGCAGAGAAGCCATCGAGTTGTTCTGCGCGATGGTCATCGGCCGGACGAGACCCTGCAGCCCGCGGTCCTCGGGTACATAGGCGATGCCGAGGTTCCGCGCTTCCTTGGGTGAGCGGATGGTCACCGGCTGTCCGTCCAACGTGATCGTCCCCGCTGTCGCGGGCGTGATGCCGAAGAGCGTCAGCGCCAGCTCGGTGCGGCCGGCGCCCACGAGGCCCGTAAGACCGAGGATTTCGCCGCGCCTCAATTCGAACGAGATGTCGCGGACGCGGGTGCCGTAGCTCAGCCCCTCGACCTTGAGGATCGTCGCGCCGATCCTGGGCTCGCCGCGCGGGAAGAGATGGTCGATCTCGCGGCCGACCATCATAGCCACCAGTGATTGCTCGGTGACCTCGGCGATGGGTCGCGTGCCGATCAGCGCGCCATCGCGCAGCACGGTGACCCGGTCGGCGAGCTCGAAGACTTCGGGCAGCTTGTGGCTGACATAGACGATGCCGACGCCGCGCTCGCGCAGTCGCTTCACCACCGCGATCAGGCGGCGGATATCGGCATCGGCGAGCGCCGCGGTGGGCTCGTCCATGATCAGCACCCTGGCGTCCTGGCTCAGCGCCTTGGCGATCTCGACGCGTTGTCGGTTGGCAACCGAGAGCGAGCCGACCCTGGCATCGACGTCGAGGTCGGGACTGTCGAGCTGATCGAGCAGCTGCCGCGCACGCCGCCGCATCTGCCCCCAGTCGAGCATCCGCATCCGGCCGCGCGGCGCGTTGCCGAGGAAGACGTTTTCGGCCACCGTCAGCTCGGGAAAGAGCAGCAGCTCCTGATAGACCGTCGCGACGCCACCTTTGCGGGCCTCTTTCGGGCTCACTGCCGAATAGGTGGTGTCGCCAAGCCTGATGGTGCCGCTGTCGGGGGCGTGCACGCCGGCGATGATCTTGATGAGTGTGGACTTGCCGGCGCCGTTTTCGCCGAGGAGCGCATGCACTTCGCCGGCTCGCACGTCGAAATCGATGCCTTTCAGCACCGGCACGCCGGCGAACGACTTGGAAATCCCTTGCAGGCTTACCGGGACCGACTGCGTCATGCGGGCGACTCCGATCCAGCTCGACGCCCGCACGGCCGCGGGTCCGCGGCCATCAGTCGTCCTCCCTCGTCCCCGCCGCATTGGACGGGCGCACCTGTCCGGCTCACTTCTCCGGTCCGGCGCTCACTGACATGTTAGAGTAAGCATGGCCCTTCGCCGATCGTCAACGGCGACTTTCGCATGCATTTCTTGGGCTTGCGAAACAATCGCGGCAAGCGCTGCAATGGCCGGGAGAGGCGGGAGGAGGGAGCGATGCCCGATCAACTCATCGATCAGTCCGTTGTC
>DATCRS010000011.1:0-2272 GCA_036568845.1 Devosia sp.
CTCGACGGACCCGGCGGGCGACTCGACCTCGACGTCGCATATGCCAATGCCGATGACAGCGTGAACGTCGCGGTGACCCTCACCGAGCCGCCGAACGGAATCGTCGCCAACCTGCTCAACATCGAGGGCAAGCCGGAGATCGCGCTGAGCGTTAAGGGTGCCGGACCGGTCAACGACCTGCGCACGACGATGGCCCTCGACGCGGGCGGGACGCGGGCGTTGGAGGGGTCGGCCACGATTGCCCAGGCCGAGGGCGGGCTGGCGGTGAACGCCGACCTGGGCGGGCCGATCGGCACGCTGATGGCGCCGGCCTACCGGCCGTTTTTCGGCGACCGTTCATCACTGCAGGCATCGGCGCTGGTGCGGAGCGAAGGTGGTGTCGATGTCACGAGGCTGAAGCTCAGCGGCGGGCAGCTGGCGTTGGACGGCAGTCTTTCGACCACCAGCGACGGCTTCCTGCGGCAGCTCAACCTCTCGGCAGTGGTCGCCGACCCCAATGGCTCGGTTGTGCTGCTGCCGGTGCCGGGCGAGGCGACTAGCATCCAGCGTGCAGAAGTGCGCGTCGATTTCGGCGGCAACGGTGCCGAGGATTGGCGCGCGGACATCACGGCGCAGGGCTTTTCCAACGGCACCATGGCGGCGCAGGATGTGACGGTGACCGCGAGCGGTGTCGCGGCGAATCTCGCCGATCCGGCTTCGCGGCGGCTGACATTCAATGCCGACGGCACGGTCGGTGGCATTTCGAGCCAGGACAAGGACGTCACGGCGGCGCTGGGCACCAGCGCCGGCTTCGGACTCGCCGGGCTCTGGAACGCCGGCGAGCCGGTGCAAATCGCGGAGCTGCGGCTGGTCGGCCAGGCGCTGACCATGGCGCTGGCGGGAACGGTCGACGACTGGGTGTTCGATGGGCGGGGCGGTGTGGAAACCAGCTCGATCGCGCCGTTCTCGGGCCTGGCTGGCCGACCGCTCAAGGGTGGGCTGTCGCTGGCGGCGACTGGGACAGTGACGCCACTCAGCGGCGGCTTCGACCTGACGCTGGATGGACGAGCGGACAATCTCGGCATCTCGGAGCCGACGCTTGATCGGATCCTGGCTGGCGCGGTGACCCTTGGCGGTCGTGTGGCGCGCAACGAGAACGGTCTGGTTGCGGAGGATTTCCGGGTCGGCAACGAGAAGGTTGAGATCCGTGCCGACGGGCGCTTCGCTACGGGCGCAGCGGACTTCGCCTTTGCGGCAGACGTTGCGGACCTGGCGCTGCTTTCGGAGAACGCCAAGGGCCGGCTCGAAGTGATTGGCTCGGCCAAGGGCAACGGCGATATTGCGCTCGATCTCACCGGGCGGGTGCCCCGCGGAAAGCTCGCCGGGAAAACGCTAGCCGATGCGAGCTTTAGCTTTGCGGGGCAGCTGGCCGAGGCTGGCATCTTGACCGGTTCGCTCCATGGCGTGGCCTCGCTGGACGGCACTGCAGTGTCTCTTGCCGGCGATATCGCGAGTGACGAGACCGGGCGGCGCTTGACCGGCTTGCGGTTCGCGGCAGGCCCAACCCTCCTAGAAGGCGACGTGGCGCAGGACGCCGAGGGGCTGCTGGCGGGGGAGTTGCGGCTCAACTCGTCGGACATTTCCACCGCGGCGGCGCTGGCGGCCATGGAAGCGTCGGGGCGGGCGCAGGCGACCGTGACGCTCCTCGCCGAGGGCGGCCGGCAGTCCGCACAGATGACCGGCACCATCGCCGAGTTGCGGGCAGAGGATACGCGCATCGGCTCGGCGGACATCCGCGCGGTCCTCTCGGACCTTTTCGGTACGCCAGCCGTCGACGGCACCGTGGCGGCGCGGAACGTCACGGCCGGCGGCTTCACGGTCGACCGGCTGAACGCGGAAGCGAACCAGAGCGGCGAGACCACGCGCTTTACCGTCGACGCGACGATGGAGAGCGACCGCATGCTGGCCAATGCGGGCATCACCCCGCTCCGCGCCAGCGCCCGCGGCGGCCTCGACGGGCGGATCGTGACGATCGACAGCCTGTCGGCAACCGGGCGCGGCGGATTGGAGATTTCCGGCAGTGGGCGGGTGCCACTGGAGGGCGAGGGGCTCGCCATCGATCTCACCGGTTCGGCGCCGCTGGCGCTGGGCAACCGCTTCGTCGCCGACCGCGGCGGCCAGTTGAGCGGCACGGCCAACCTTCGCGCTAGCGTCACCGGCTCGCTGAGCGCGCCGCAGTTCTCGGGCACGGTCTCCACCGGCGGCGCCGGCTACATTGACCCGGCGCTCAACC
>DATCRS010000012.1:0-5163 GCA_036568845.1 Devosia sp.
TCGGCGATGTCCATGAGTTCGTCCTTGGCATTGCGGCCAGTGACGATGACGTGCTTGTCGGCCGGCTTGTTGCGCAGCGTTTCGACGATCTCTTCGAGCGGGAGATAATCGTAGCGCAGGACGATGTTGAGTTCGTCGAGCAGGACGAGCTTGTAGGAGGGATCGGCGATCAGGCGCTTGGCCTGCTCCCAGGCGGCGCGGGCGGCGGCAAGGTCGCGCTGGCGGTCGGCCACGTCCCAGGTGAAGCCCTCGCCCATCGCCTTGATGGTCACGAGATCGGAAAAGTTCTCGAGCACGTCGCGCTCGCCGGTGCCCCACGCGCCCTTGACGAATTGCACGACGCCGACCTTGAAGCCGTGGCCGATGGCGCGGAAGACCATGCCGAAGGCGGCGGTGGACTTGCCCTTGCCCTTGCCGGTGTGGACGATGAGGAGGCCCTTCTCCTCGGTCTTGGTGGCGAGGATCTTGGTGCGCGCCTCCTTCTTCTTCTTCATCTTTTCGGCGTGGTAGGCATCGCGTTCCGCCTCGGTCATGAGGTCGGTCTTCTTGGGGGTGCGGTCGGTCATCAGATCCATACCTTGGTCGCGGCGGTCGCCGGATCACCCGAATTGGGCTCGCCGGCCGGCTCGATGAGCATGACGTGGACTTCTTCCTCGGCAACCGGCCGATGCATGACGCAGCGCGGGACGACGTAGAGATCGCCCGGTCCCATCTCGACGGTGCCCGCTTCCGTTTCGAGCCGCATGTTGCCCTTAAGGACGTAGAAGAAATCGTCGGTGGTGTCGTGCTTGTGCCAGGGGAAGGCACCCTGGAATTTCACCACCATGACGTCGTTGCCGTTGTAGCCGGCGACGATCTTGGGGCTCCAGTGCTCGGAGAAGAGCGTGAGCTTTTGCGCAAGGTGAACTGCGTCAGGCATCGGGTCGGTCCCTTCGTGTGGTGTCGAGAAACTGGTAAGCCGAGTTGGAGCGCGGGGTCCAGAAGCCGCGGGTGCGGGCTTCGTTGAATTTGGCAATGAGCTCGTCATAGCCGAAGCGGTTGTTCTCGCGGATGAAGTCGCGTGTGGCGGCGTCCTCGACGAAGGCCTCGAAGGCGAGGTCGAAGTGATGCGTCTTGACCGCGCCGGTGGTGGCGGCGAAGGCGAACATGTAGTCGACTGTGGCGATGATCTCGAAGGCGCCCTTGTAGCCGTGGCGCTTGACGCCATCGATCCATTTGGGGTTGACGACGCGACTGCGCATGACGCGGGAAATCTCTTCTTCCAGCGTGCGGGCGAGCGGGCGTTCGGGACGGGAATGGTCGTTGTGCCAGGCGGCGGGGCGGCGGCCGGTGAGTGTTTCGGCGGCGGCCACGAGGCCGCCCTCGAACTGGTAGTAGTCGTCGCTATCGAGCAGGTCGTGCTCGCGATTGTCCTGGTTGTGGACGACGGCTTCGATGTCGGAGAGGCGGGCGGCGAAACGCTCGCGTTCGGGCAAGCCCGGCGACTGCGCTCCATAGGCATATTGGCCCCAGTTGAGGAAGGCATCGGCGAGGTTGGCCTTGGTCTCCCACTTGCCGGAGTCGATGTGGCCCTGGAGGCCCGCGCCATAGGCGCCGGGCTTTGAGCCGAAGATGCGGTGACCGGCGCGGAGCGCGGCCTCGGCCTCGGTGGCGCCGTCGCGCATCAGACCGAGGGCGTCGGAGCGCATGCGGGCGGCAATGGGGTTCTGGTCCTCGGGCTCGTCGAGGGCACCGATGGCGCGGATGGCGCGATCGAAGAGGGCGATCTGGGCCGGGAAGGCGTCACGGAAAAAGCCGGAGATGCGCAGCGTGACGTCGACCCGCGGACGGCCGAGCTTTGCCAGTGGGATGATCTCGTAGCCGGAGATGCGAAGCGAGCCGGGGTCCCAGGTGGGTTTGGCGCCGATGAAGGCCATGGCCTGGGCAATGTCGTCGCCGCCAGTGCGCATGTTCGACGTACCCCAGACGGAGAGCGCGAGCGAGCGCAGCGGCGTGCCGTGGTCCTGGAAGTGCCGGAGCAGCAGGTTTTCGGCGGATCTTTTGCCCAGCTCCCAGGCGGTCGGGGTGGGCACGGCGCGGTTGTCGACGGAATAGAAGTTGCGGCCGGTCGGAAGGACATCGAGGCGGCCGCGCGACGGGGCGCCGGACGGGCCGGGGCGAACAAATTTGCCGTCCAGCCCGTCGATCAGCGCCGCGATTTCGGCGGGACCGGAAGCCCGGAGGCGGGGGAGGATGGTGGCGTGGATAGTGGTGAGGACGGCGGCGGTGGCGGGGCCGGGCGCGGGGGCACCGTCGAGGAGGGCAGTGGCGAGCAGTTCGAGGTGCTCAACGACGTCGCCGATGGTGCGGGGTCTCTCCAGCTCCCCTCCCCCTTGAGGGGAGGGAGGTCTGACTGACGGTCCAGCGTAGGAGGTACCCAGGTCCGCGGTCAGCGGGTCGAAGCCGAGTTTCAGGTCGTCGGCGAGGGCGCGGATGAGGGACGCGTCGCCTGGGCTCTCGCCACGGGGGACGCGGGCGAGGGCGATGGCGAGGTCGCGTTCGAGACGGCCGGTGGGGGACTGGCCGAATACGTGAAGACCATCGCGGATCTGCGCTTCCTTCAAATCGCAGAGGAAGGTGTCGATCCTGCGGAGGTTCTCGGTGTCGTCGAGGCCGAGGCCGATGTCGCGATCAAGACGGGCGTCGCGGGTGAAGTCGAGGATGCGCCGCTGCAGGTCCTTGAGGCGCCGGCGGTCCATGCCGGAGGCGGCGTAGTACTCGTCGAGCAGCGCCTCGAGGTCCTTGAGTGGCCCATAGGTTTCGGCGCGGGTGAGCGGCGGCACGAGGTGATCGATGATCACCGCGCCGGTGCGGCGCTTGGCCTGGGTGCCCTCGCCCGGATCGTTGACGATGAAGGGATAAAGATGCGGCAGCTCCGCCCAGAGCGCTGCCGGGTAGGACGATTGGTCCAGGGCCGTGGCCTTGCCGGGCAGCCACTCGAGATTCCCGTGCTTGCCGTTGTGGATCACGGCATGGGCGCCGAACTCGTGGCGCAACCAGAGATAGGCGGCGAGATAGCCGTGCGGCGGCACGAGGTCGGGGTCGTGGTAGCTGGCGGTCTCGTCCAGATGATAGCCGCGCGCGGGCTGGAGGAGGATGGCGACGTTGCCGAAACGGAGCGCAGGGAGGTGGAAGGCGGCGCCGCGGCAGAAGGGATCGGCCGAGGGATCGCCCCAGCGGGCGGTGACTTCGGTGCGGATTTTCTCCGGAAGCGTGGCGAAGAGTTCGCGGTAGCCGGGGAGGGGGAACAGGATGCCGGTGCCGCGCTCGGGGTGGTCGTTGGTGGGGCCGGTCTGGAGCGCAGAAATCAGATCATTGCCAGACGAGGCATAACCCCCTCCCCCAACCCCTCCCCTCAAGGGGGAGGGGAGCACGGCCGGTGGGCGGTTCGAGAGCGCAACAGAGCCTCGGCTCCTGCGCTCCCCTCCCCCTTGAGGGGAGGGGGCGGGGGAGGGGGTTGGCAGCAGACGCAAAGCGTCGTCGATGACGCGCCAAATACCTTCGCGATTTGTGATGATGTCGTGATTGGTGAAGCGCAGGATCTGATAGCCGGCTGAGCGAAGGAATGCGTCCCGCCGGGCGTCATGGGCTATGGCCCCTGACGTTCCATGGGTGTCTCCATCAAGCTCGATGACCAACTTCGGATGATGGCAGGCGAAATCAGCGAAGTATGACCCAATCGGCACCTGCCGTCGGAAACGATAACCTCGGCCGATGAAGTCATGCAGCAGTTGCCAAAGGTGCCTTTCGGGCGGCGTTGCGTTGTTGCGCAGCCCCCGAGCGCGATCGATGTGCTTTGCCTGTCGGTTATTGGTGAAGGAACGGGGGAGCTTGCGTCCGACCAGTCGGTACCCTGCCCCATCCAGCGCCTTCAATATCTCCACCGTCGATTGCGGGGCGTCGTAGCCGACGCCGTTGGCGAGGCGGCCGTCGCGGGTGGGGTAGTTGGCGAGGACGATGGCGACGCGCCGGTCGGCCCGAGTGGTGGCGCGGAGAATAGACCAGTTCTTCGCAAGGGTGACGGCGCGGCGGATACCATCGTGGTCGGGGGCATAGGCGGAGAGCGGGCATTGGGTGCGCGCGTGCCAGACGGCGTCGGCCTTGTGGCCGACGATGAGGCCGCCGATGCGACCGTCGAGCTCGGGCAGGACCACCTGCATGGCGAGGTCCTTGGCCGTGAGCCCCCGGATGTCGGCCACCCATTGCGCCTCGGGCCGGCCGGACTGGACCAGCTGGATCACCGGCGCATCGGTGCCAGCAAAGGGGTTCTGCTTATCGTCGAGCCCATCGAGGCCGAGGGCGAAGCCGGTGAGGTTGAGGATGACAGCCGGCGGATGCGCGGCAAAGGCGGCCTGGACGAAGCGGATGCAGGCGCCTTCCTTCAGGGTCGAGACGACGAGGGGGAGCGGGGTGAGGTCTTGCGCCTCGAGTTCGGCGATGAGGGCGTCGATGGTGGCGGTGCCAGCGCCCTCGAGGGCAGCGCGGTAGAAGAGCACTGGAACGACCGGTCGATTCAGTCCGGCTGGTGCGTCGAGGGTGAGACCGGTGGTGGGGTGGTAGTGCCCGAAGCGGGGGAAGGGGGTGACTTCGGAGGTGTCCAGGGGGCGAGCTTCGGGTGAAGGGCTCCCCCCCACTCTGTCCCTCCCCCGCGAGGGGGGAGGTGACCCGACTGAAAGATCTGTAAACGCCCGCAGCAACGCATCCGCGTTATCGGGCCCGCCGGCGGTGAAGAGGGCGTGGAGGTGGGACCAGGTGCCGGGCGGGACGGTCGAGCGGTCGCGGAGGATGGGGTCGGGGGTGGCGTCGCCGGGGAGGAACGCGACCTGCGTGCCGGTGAGCGAAAGGGCGACCAGCTCGTCGAAGCCGTATTGCCAGTAGGCCGGGCCGCCGAGGAGGCGGACGACGATCAGCCTGGCGTGGCGCGCGGTCTGTTCGATCCAGAGATCGACCGAGAGGTTGTGCGAGAGGCGGAGCAGGTTGGCGAGGCGCAGGTTGTCGGCTCCGGCTCGATCTGCCGCGGAAGCGAGCATCGTCAGCTCGCTGTCGGCGGCGGAGAGGAAGCAGATGTCCGCCGGGGTCTGACCGAGATCGATCGCCTCGCCTTCCTGCTGGGCCGCACCCGCC
>DATCRS010000013.1:0-2002 GCA_036568845.1 Devosia sp.
CCTCCAACACAATTTTGCCAATATGTGCTGACGTTTCCATGCGGCGGTGCGCGTCGGCGGCCTTTTCCAGCGGGAAAGCACTGTCCATCAGTGGTTTGACCCGGCCTTCGCGCAGAAGCGGCATCACTTTGGCCTCAATCGCGGCCACCATGGCCGCCTTGTCCGCATTACTACGGGGCCGCAAGGTCGACCCGGTATGGGTCAACCGCTTCACCATCACCTTGGCGATGTTGACGCTGACCTTGGGGCCGTTGAGGGTCGCGATCTGCACGATGCGGCCGTCGACGGCAGCGGCGTCATAGTTGCGGTCGACATAATCGCCGGCGACCATGTCGAGGATCAGATTGACCCCCGCTTTGTTGGTCTCCGCCTTGATCACTTCGACGAAGTCCTCGGTCTTGTAGTTGATCGCGCGATCCGCCCCGAGCTTGAGGCAGGCATCGATCTTGTCCTGCGAGCCGACGGTGACGAACACCTTTGCGCCGAACGCTTTCGCGAGCTGGATCGCCATGGTTCCGATGCCGGAGGAGCCGCCGTGGATGAGCAACGTCTCGCCGGCCTTCAGGCCGCCGCGCTCGAACACATTGTGCCAGACCGTCATCAGGGTTTCCGGCAGAGCGCCGGCTTCCTTGATCGACAGTGCCGGGGGCACGCTCATCGCCTGCGCATCCTGTGCGATGCAGTATTGCGCATAGCCGCCGCCGGCGACGAGCGACATGACCCTGTCGCCCACCTTGTGCCGCTTGGCGTTGCTGCCGACCGCGACCACTTCACCAGCGATCTCCAGGCCGGGCAGGTCGCTGGCGCCGGGTGGCGGCGGATAGGCGCCGGAACGCTGCGCCACGTCCGGCCGGTTGACGCCGGCGGCCTGCACCTTGACCAGGATCTCGTCAGGACCGGGCTGCGGCACAGCCCGCTGTTCCGGCAGCAGCACCTCCGGTCCGCCGGGTTTGGAGATGGCGACCACGGTCATTTGCGCGGGCAGCTTGTCCATGATGTGTCCTTGAGCAAAGGTGCGAGGGAACGGGGCCTTTGATTAGCCAGCGCGGTCCGGACTGGCAACCGCCCAAGCCGTGTATCTAGCGGTGTGGTCCGGTCCGCGGACGAGAGGAGGAACAACGATGCCGATGGAAGACGACGACCGCCCGCGCAAGAAGGTCACCCACGAGATCGGACAGGATCTCTCACTGTTGTCGGTCGAGGAATTGACCGAGCGCGTCGCCCTGCTCAAGACCGAGATCGCAAGACTGGAAGAAGCCGCCACCAAGAAGCGCGCCTCGCGCGATGCGGCGAACAGTTTTTTCAAGACGTAGGCGCCATAGGCCGGGCGACGCGTGGAGAGGTCGTGTTGCATCCCAACTCGGCCTCTGGCCGACATGCCTAACGAACCCTCAAAATAATCGTTCGTTTACGCAGCATTAAGCTTTCGAGTTTATGACTGGAACTGTCCTCGTTTGGACACCGAGTGGCTCCTGTCCACTCTGTTTGACGCCTCCCTGTTATCAACTTTCAAAGCCGCCGGTCTCCGGCGGCTCTTTTTTTGCCTCCATTTCCGGTTGAATTTCCGGGAATGACCCGCGGAAACCATATCCGCGCTTGCCGCTGGACTCCGCGATCCCCCCGCGCAATGATTTGTTCATCATAAGCCGGCGCAAAGCCGGACAGGTAAACAGTTGCGTAAGGGGCGTTAACCATGGAACGTTTGCAGGCCGACGGCGCTCTCGTTCAACTCAGCGAGCGGTTCACCAATTCTGCGGCGTTCGGCGCCCTGTTCCGCGAAGGCATGGATCTGGTCGAAGAGACCGCCGCTTATCTTGACGGTGCCGGCCGCACCGAGGCCAAGGCGCTCGACCGTGCCGTCAGTCTCACCTATGCGACCGAGAGCATGCGCCTCACCACGCGCCTGATGCAGCTCGCCTCATGGCTGCTGCTGCACCGCGCCGTGAAGGAAGGCGAGATGACGCTGGTCCAGGCCAACCGCGAGAAGACCAAGGTCAAGCTC
>DATCRS010000014.1:0-7382 GCA_036568845.1 Devosia sp.
CCGCCATGATCCCGGCATAGGGCAGGGTGGAGGCCCAGGTGATCCCGGTGAAGAAGAGGCTCGTCGCCAGCATTGGCGTCACCGGCAGCTTCGCGTTCATCTGGGCATCCTCCACGGCCACATACGCCCCTAGCCCGGCGGCCGGCGATCCGCCAACGAATTGCGCTGATGGCGGCATTCAGGACGCTGATGCCCTTGCATCGGTGCAAATCTGCCTTGCCTCGGGGGACTCTTCACCTCTGTGGCCGGCGAAGCTATATCCATCCATGCGCAGGGACGACCCTCGCGGCTTCCATTCATTGCGGGACGGCCCGCCAACCAAAGGAGCGATCCAATGGCTTGGATCTATCTGGCTATCGCCGGCCTGCTCGAAATCGCCTGGGCCATCGGCCTCAAGTACACCGAGGGCTTCACCCGGCTGGTCCCGTCGGCCCTCACCATTGCCGCCATGGTCGGCAGCGTCGTACTGCTGGGCATCGCGCTCCGCGACTTGCCGGTTGGCACCGGCTACGCCGTCTGGACTGGCATCGGCACCGTCGGCACGGCTATTCTCGGCATCGTCCTGTTCCACGAACCGGCTACCGCCATCCGCCTCGCCTCCATCGGGTTGATCGTTGCCGGCATTGCGGGGCTCAAGCTGGTGAGCTGAGGCACTGGAGCCCGGGTAACGTCACCTGTTGCGCTGCTGCACTGCCCCGTTCGGAAAAATCGCGGATAACAGAATTGTTGATGGAACCTTTTCCAATTTCACGTAACGTGGACCGTGGGGGTCCGGCTCAGCGGATCATCAAAATCGTCGTCGCGCGTAGCGTCCGCGCTTTTGGTGAAAGGTTGTCACAATAATTATGCTTGTCCGCATTCCGGAAGTCGCATCCGTCCTTGCGCTCGTTCTCACCCTCCTGATCGCCAAGCATATCCCGTTCCTGGGCTTCCTGCCGCTGTCGCAGATGACGGGGATCGTGTGCTTCAGCTTCGCGATCTTCCTCGCCTTGCGTATCTACAACGCCGAGCTCGCACGCATCCGCGCCGAGGAGTAGGCCGCCGGTTCAGCAAACTCGGTGTCATTCCCGCCTGCGCCGGAATGACACCGTGGATTGTTGAGTCCGCATTCTGAGCCTGTCGAATGACGAGGCCGGGCAAGCCTGCCCTACAGCACGTCCTCGTACGCGTGCTCCTGTCCCCGAAAGTCCCGCACTGAATAACAGCCGTCACCCGTCGCCCGGATGCTTCCGGCGGCGATGACGGCTTTGCCGTGCCCGCCGGGGATGTCGAGGATGTAGGTCGGCTGCGCGAGGCCCGAGATCCGGCCCCGCAAGCCCGCGACCAGCGCCTGCCCTTCGTCGATCGTAACGCGAAAATGGCTCGTCCCCGGCGCCAGGTCCGGATGGTGCAGGTAATAGGGTCGCACCCGTAGCTCGACGAAGGCCCGCATCAGCTCCGCCAGCACATCCGGGTCGTTGTTGACCCCGTTGAGCAGTACCGTCTGGCTGATGAGCGCGATCCCGGCATCCGCCAGCCGCGTGATCGCAGCCCGCGCCCCCTCCGTCAGCTCGCGCGGATGGTTGGCGTGGACGGCCAGGTACGTCGTCTTGCCGCTCGCCTTCAGCGCATCGATGAGCTCTGCATCGATCCGCTCCGGCTCCACCACCGGCACGCGGGTGTGAAAGCGCACGATCTTCACATGCGGTATGGTTTTGAGCCGCTCCATCATCTCGCCCAGCCGCCGCGCCGAGAGGATCAGCGGGTCACCCCCGGTGAGGATCACCTCCCAGATTTCGGGATGGTCGGCGATATAGCCGATGGCCTTGTCCAGCGCTTCCGGCGACAGCGTACCGAGCCCCTGCGGTCCCACCATCTCGCGCCGGAAGCAGAAGCGGCAATAGACCGGGCAGACATGCACCGCCTTGAGCAGGACACGGTCAGGATAGCGGTGCACGATCCCCTCGACCGGCGAGTGCGTGAGGTCCCCAATCGGGTCCGCGCGCTCTTCGGGCAGGGTGGTAAGCTCGCGCACATCCGGCACGAACTGCTTGGCGATCGGATCGTCCGGATCAGCGGGATCGATGAGTTCCGCCACGGCCGGCGAAATCGCTACGGCATAGCGCCGCGCCACCGCCTCGATGCCTTCGGCCTCGGCGTCGGTCGCGAGCCCCGCTGCCACCAGCTCCTTCGCCGTCCGGATGGCGTTCATTCCGAAACCTCCGCGACCGGCATCCAGATCACATCCTCGATCCGCGGCGCCCCGACCGCCAGCATCACCAGCCGGTCGAAGCCGAGTGCCACGCCGCTTGCTTCGGGCATCGTCGAAAGAGCCGCCAAAAAATCCTCGTCGATCGGATATTGCTCGCCGTAGAGCCGTTGTTTTTCGTTCATCTCGGTGACGAAACGGCGGCGCTGTTCGGCCGCATCGGTCAATTCTCCGAAACCGTTCGCCAGTTCGACGCCGCAGGCATAGAGCTCGAACCGTTCCGACACCCGCCGATCCCCGGGCTTCCGCCGCGCCAGCGCCGCCTCGGCCGCCGGGTATTCGTCGAGCACCGTCAACCGCCCAAGCCCCAGATTCGGCTCGACTTTTTCGACAAGAATGCGGCTGAAGAGGTGGCTCCAGGTGACGTCCTTCGGCACCTCGATCCCGACCCGCCGCATCTCCGCGGCCAGCGCCTCGGCGTCTGTATTCCCCTCCGCGTCCAGGGTCGCGAACAGGTCCACCCCCGCAAACCCTTGAAACGCCTCACGAACCCCGATCCGCTCGGGCTCGAGGCGCGGGTCGCATTCGCGGCCGCGGAACCGCAGCACCGGCGTTCCCACGATCTTAGCCGCCAGTCGGCAAAGCTCGACGCAGTCGCGGATCACCACGCCGTACGGCTCGTTGGCCCTGTACCACTCCGTCATCGTGAATTCGGGATGGTGCAGGGCGCTCCGTTCCCGGTTTCTCCAGACATGGCCGAGGCTTGCGATCCGTTCCTCGCCTGCCGCCAGGAGTTTCTTCATCGAGAATTCCGGCGAGGTGTGGAGGTACATCGGGTGTCCCACGCCATCATTGCCGATCATCCACGTGGCGAAGGCGTGCAGATGCGTCTCGTTTCCGGGGCTCCGCTGCAGCCCCGGCGGATCCACCATGACGAAGTCTTCGTTGGCGAAATAGGCCCGCACCGCCGCCTCGATCCGGCTCCGCGCCAGCAAGGCCGACCGCCGGTCGGCGTGGCGATGCGGTGTCCACCAGGGGCTGGAAGGGGTGTTAGGCAAGCGCGGCGGTCTTTCGTGCTCGGGACTGGCGGTTTGTGGAGTTTTCATGTATCGGGCGGCACCGAACCCGAAATTACCTGCCGGCCGGGCCCAGTTGCCGCTCCTCTAGGCCGCCGCAAACCGTTGAACAAGGAAGAAATATGGTCAAGGTCATCGCCTCGTCGCTGCGCAAAGGCAATGTCGTCGAGCACGAGGACGGCAAGCTCTACGTCATTCTGTTTGCCGAAAACATCCACCCGGGCAAGGGCAACTCGGTGACCCAGGTCGATATGCGCCGCATTTCGGACGGCACCAAGGTGACCTACCGCTGGCGCACCGTCGAAATGGTCGAGAAGGCCGATGTCGACGATCGCGCCTACCAGTTCCTCTACGAGGACGGCGAGGGCTTCCACTTCATGGAGCCCACCACCTACGAGCAGATCACCGCCTCGCCCGACGTCGTTGGCGACCAGAAGGCCTACCTGGTTGACGGCATGGAAGTCTATCTCAAGACCTTCGAGGGCGTGCCGCTCTCCATCGAGCTGCCGCAGAAGGTGACGCTCGAAATCACCGACACCGAGCCGGTGGTGAAGGGCCAGACGGCGTCGTCGTCGTTCAAGACCGCAGTGCTCTCGAACGGCGTCAAGACCATGGTGCCGCCGCACATCGGCGTCGGCACCCGCGTCGTCGTCCTCACCGAAGACGGCTCCTACGTCGAGCGCGCCAAGGACTGAGGGGCCGGTGGCCGGGGCCTCGTGGTTCGACAAGCTCACCATGAGGCCCTCACGAATATCCGAGGAGCCTCATCCTGAGCTTGTCGAAGGACGAGGCGTGCCACCGAATGCAAGGGCCCGTACGGAAGGTTCGCGCGGTCCCTTTTGCATGCTAGTGCTGGACTCATGAACCAGCTCGCCGCTCCGCGCATCGCCCGCTCTGTCTGCCCGCACGATTGCCCGTCGACCTGCGCCCTCGACGTCGAGGTGCTCGACTCGCGCACCATTGGCCGTGTCCGCGGCGCCAAGGACGATCCCTACACGGCCAGCGTCATCTGCGAGAAGGTGGCGCGCTACGCCGAACGGATTCATCACCCGAACCGATTGACCCATCCCCTTCGCCGCGTTGGCAAAAAGGGTGCCGGCGAGTGGCAGCGGATCAGCTGGGACGAGGCGCTCGACGAAATCGCCACGCGGTTCCTCGCCATCGAGCAGGAGCATGGGCCCGAGGCCATCTGGCCCTATTTCTATGCCGGCACGATGGGCCATGTGCATCGCGACGGCATCGAGCGCCTGCGCCACGCCCGCGGCTATTCCCTGCAGTACGACACCATTTGCACCGGCACCGCCTGGCCCGGCTTCCTCGCCGGAGCCGGCAAGCTCATGGGGCCCAATCCAGAGCTGATGGCCGAGGCCGATTGCGTGGTGATCTGGGGCACCAATGCGGTCGCCACCCAGGTCAACGTCATGACCCACGCGATCCGCGCCCGCAAGGAGCGCGGTGCGAAAATCGTCGCCATCGACATCTACCGCAACGGCACCATGGAGCAGGCCGATGTAGCGCTCGTCGTCCGTCCCGGCACCGACGGAGCCCTCGCCGTCGCGGTGATGCACGTGCTGCTGCGCGATGGTCTGGCCGACCGGGCGTACATGGCGAAGTACACCGACTTCTCGCCCGGGTTCGAGGCCCACCTCGCCACCCGCACGCCCGAATGGGCATCCGCCATCACCGGCCTGTCGGTGGCGGAGATCGAAGCCTTCGCCCGGCTCGTCGGCACCACCAGGAACACCTATTTCCGCCTCGGCTACGGTTTTACCCGCCAGCGCAACGGCGCTACGGCCATGCATGCGGCCCTTTCCATCCCGGCCATGACCGGGGCGTGGCTGCAGCCCGCCGGCGGCGCGTTCCACACCAACTCGGGAGCCTGGAAGCTCGACAAACGCCTGATCGAAGGCACCGACATGGGCCCCGGCGGCCGTGAGCTCGACATGTGCGAGATCGGCAAGGTGCTGACCGGGGACTCGAAGGCCCTGCAGGGGGGACCGCCGGTGATGGCGCTCTTCATCCAGAACACCAACCCGGTGAACGTCGCGCCGGAGCAGGGCCTCACCCGTGCCGGCTTTGCCCGTGAGGACCTCTTCACCGTGGTCCACGAGCAATTCATGACCGACACGGCGCAACTGGCCGACATCGTGCTGCCCGCGACCATGTTCCTCGAACACAACGACTATTATCGTCGCGGCGGCCACACGCGCCTGCTGTTCGGCCCCAAGATTGTCGACGCGCCCGGCGAGTGCCGCTCCAATTTCGAGGTCGTCAACGAGTTGCTCCGGCGTCTCGGCAGCGACCATGCCTCGATGCACCTCTCCGACCGCGACATGGTCGCCGAAACCTTTCGCCGCTCCGGCTTTGGCGAGCTCGATGCGGTCGAGAAGTCCGGCTTCGTGGAGATCGCTCTCTCCGTGGATGACGCGGCGTTCCGCATGGGCTTTGCCTGGTCCGACGGGCGTTATCGCTTTGCACCGGACTGGATCGGCGTTGCGGAGAAGAAGGGTTACACCTGGGTCTGCGATCCGTCCGAAATGCCGCGCTACGCCGACCACTGGGACGTCACCGAACGGATCGACGCCGAAACGCCGTTCCGGCTCGCCACCAGCCCGGCCCGCGCCTTCCTCAACTCGACCTTCTCCGAGACCGCCGGCAGCCGCAAGCGACACCCCGAACCATCGGTGTTCGTCCATCCGGGCGATGCGGCTGAGCTGGGGATAGGGGAGGGCGACCGTGTGCTCCTCGGCAACCGCCGCGGCACCGTCGAGCTCAAAGCGAGCCTCTTCGACGGCATGCATCGCGGCGTCCTCATCGCCGAAGGCATCCACCCCAATTCCGCCCATGCCGGTGGCGCCGGTATCAACACCCTGATCGGCTCGGACCAGGTCCGCCCCTTCGGCGGCGCCGCCTTCCACGACACCTCGGTGTGGCTGCGGAAGGCTCAACCGAAATAGGTCGACCAGAAGAACCAGGCCGTCAGCCCCACGCCGTAGATCAGCACCAGCGCACGGATCGCCTGCGTCGGGATGCGGTGCGCCAGCCGCGCCGCCACATAGCCGCCGATGGTAACCCCTACGAGGGCGATCGAGCCATGTACCCAGTCGATCGAGTCGCTGATTATGAAGCGGACCACCGCGACCACCGCCACCAGCGACGAGATCCAGAGTTTCAGGCCGTTCATCGCGTGGATGTCGTCGAGCCCGGCAAGCGCAAGGAAGGCGAGCAGCAGGATGCCGAGTCCGGCATTGAAGAAGCCGCCATAGACGCAGACCGCTGCGAGCAGCGCAAGCAGCAGCACCGCGCCCGCGGCCTTCATTCCCCGGCGTCCGCTGTGCTGCTGCACCCAGCCGTTGATGCGGTTACCGAAGGCGAAGAGCACCACCGCGAACAGCATCAGCCACGGCACCACCAGCGAGAACTGCTCGTCCGAGACCCGCAGCAGCAGCTCGGCACCGGCATAGCCGAAGACCAGCGAGATCAGCGAATAGAGCGCCAGCCGGTCCTTGTGCCGAAAAATGTCCTTCCGGAAGCCGTAGGCGCCGCTGAGGTAGCCGGGCAGGGCCGCGAATGTATTGGATGCATTGGCCAGCACCGGCGGCACGCCGGCAAAGAGCAGCGCCGGAAAGACAATGAAAGAGCCGCCGCCGGCCAGCGAATTGAGCGCGCCGCCCAGGAGGCCGGCGACGAAGAGAAGAACAGTCGTCACTAGTCGAGTCCCACAAAACCGGCCGCGACCTTACGCAAGAATCCCACGGCCGTCATTCCCGCGAAGGCAACGTGCCACGCCCTCTGGTTCGACAAGCTCACCATGAGGCCTACTGGGGTATCCATGAGGCCTCATCCTGAGCTTGTCGAAGGACGAGGCCGGGCGGTGGGCAGTTGACTTTTGCGCCCTCTTGCATCATTTACGGCACTGGCTGCTGGCGCCTGCTGCTCGCCGGGGAATCCCGATGGTGAAGTCCAGTCTTCTGCCGACATGATCGCTCGAAAAACCGAGGCGGTGCATGGCAACGCGAGCTCCCATGAGAAATCCGGCCTCCGTTTTGAACGAGGATCGCTATGTCTTTCTCTCTCGATACTCCCAGCGCCGCGAGCCTCAAGGCCGAGGCCAGAGT
>DATCRS010000015.1:0-4839 GCA_036568845.1 Devosia sp.
ATGTACGTGTTCTTCCGCATCGAGGGGCAGGACGACACGATGGCACTGGCGAAGCGGCTGGTCGCCGAAGCCGGGCTCGGCCTCGCGCCCGGCGCGGCTTTCGGCCCCGAGGGCAACGGCTGGTTGCGGTGGTGCCACGCCGTTGCCGAGCCGCGCCTGCGCGAAGGCATCGACCGGCTGGCGGGCTTCCTCGCCACGCTTTAGCGGTCGCCACAATCCGGGCTGAATGGCGCCGCGCTGACGCCCCAAGCCTTCGCTAGCACCGTCCCCTGATTTCCACGGGGGTGGGGCGATGCGTGCATTTCTGACGATTCTCTTCCTGTTGCTGCCGGCGGCAGCACAGGCTTTCGACGACCCGAAATCGCTGCTCGACGCGATCTACGCGCCGTATCAGGCCGGCAAGAAGCACGAGACGCTGGACGTGTTCTATTCGAACCGGCTGAAGGGCCTTTTCATCGATCACGGCGCCCGGGTCACCGACGAGGTGCCGGCGGTCGGGGAGGGGACTGATGCGGTGCCGAGCCGCGCCTTCAACCCCTTCCTCGACTCCGACAACGCGCTGCTGCTCGACGTGAAGATCAGCGAGCCGATGGTGCTCGGCGACGGCGCGCTGGCGATGGTCAGCTTCCACAATTTCGACCATCCGAGCCTTCTCTCCATCGCCATGGTCAAGGAGTCCGACGGCTGGAAAGTCGACGACGTCACCTCGACCGGCGCGGGTGAAAACTGGATGCTCTCCTGGCTGCTGCTCTACGACCCCTGGGATGTCAAATAGGCCCTAGATCGAACGCGTCGCTTCCTTCAGCCACGCCTTCACCTCGCCCTTCACCAACGGGCCGATCTCCTTGAAGACCCGCTTGTGGTAGGCGTTGAGCCAGTCGCGCTCGGCTTCCGTCAGCAGCTTCTCGTCCACCAGCCTGAGGTCGATCGGGCAGAGCGTCAGCGTCTCGAATTCGAGATAACCGGGGAACTTTTCGCTCTCCACCACCAGCACCAGGTTCTCGATGCGGATGCCGTAGGCGCCTTCCTTGTAGTAGCCGGGCTCGTTGGAAATGATCATCCCCGGCTCGAACGGGGTGGGGTAGCGGGGCGAGATCCCGGCCGGCCCTTCGTGCACCGAAAGGAAGTGGCCGACGCCGTGGCCGGTGCCGTGGTTGTAGGTCAGCCCCACCTGCCACAGGAACTGCCGGGCCAGTGCGTCGATCTGCGCGCCCGAGGTGCCCTTGGGGAAGCGCACCATCGAGATTGCGATCATGCCCTTGAGCACGCGGGTGAAGCGATCCTTCTGCTCGGCCGTCACCTTGCCTGTCGCCATGGTGCGGGTGATGTCGGTGGTTCCCATGAGGTATTGGCCGCCCGAATCGACCAGCATCAGCTCGCCCGGCTTCAGGCCCCGGTTGGTCTTGCTGTCGACGCGATAGTGGACGATGGCGCCATTGGGGCCGGCGCCTGAAATGGTGTTGAAGCTGATGTCGGCAATGGCCTCGCTCTCGCGGCGGAAGGCCTCGAGCGCGGTGACGACGCCGATTTCGTCGAGCCGGCCCTTCGGCGCCTCCTGGTCGAACCAATGCAGGAACTTGGCCATGGCGACGCCGTCGATCTTCTGCGCCTCCTTCATGCCGCCGATTTCGACCTCGTTCTTCCTGGCCTTGGGCAGCAGCACGGGGTCGCGCTTTTCGACGATCACCGCATCCGACACCCCCTTGATGGCATCGAAGATGGCGATTGGCGCCGTTGCCGGGTCGAGCAGGACGCGCTTGTCGGCGGCACCGAGCTTGCGCAGCGCCCCCATCATGGCCTTGGCGTCCGCGACGGCGGCCACACCTTCGAGGCCCTTTTTGAGTTCGGCGTTGATCTTGGCCTTGTCGAGATAGAGCGTCGGCTTGCCCTTTCTGGGCACGATGGCGAACCCCAGCACGAACGGCGTGTTGGGCACGTCGCGGCCGCGCATGTTGAAGAGCCAGCAGATCGACTCAGGCAGGGTCAGCACCGTAGCGTCGACATTTTCGGCGGAGAGTGCCTTCTGCAGATCGGCCAGCTTGTCGTTGGCGGTCTTGCCGGCCCGGTTGTGCCCCAGGAACTCGACCATTGTCACCGGCGCCCCGGGCCGGTCGGTCCACACGCGGTCGACCAGGTTGTCGGTGGGCACCAGGATGGCGTGCCCCTCCAGCTTGGCGGTGAGGTCCTTGATCTCGCCCGGCGTGTGCAGCCAGGGATCGTAGCCGATCTTGCCGCCCTTCGGCACAACGTCGCCGATCTCCTTGGGCAACCCGCCCTGCGCCGACTCGACGACCTTGATCAGCACGGTGTTGGTTTCGGCCGGCGCCTGCAGCGTGTAGCGGCTGTCCACGAAAAGTGCCGCCTTCTTGAGCCCGATTGCCGCGATGCCCGCCGAGCCGGTGAAGCTGGTGACATAGGCCAGTCGCGCCTCGCCGGGCGGCACCGACTCGCCGCGATGCGCGTCGGCGCGCGGCACCAGGAACCCGTCGAGCCCGGCTTCGGCAATGGCCGTGCGCAAGGCCTTCAGCCTTGGGGCTACGGTCTTCTTGTCGGTCTTGATGTCGAAGGTCTGGTAGACGGTGGGCGCGAAGACGCTGTCGCTCATGGAACCGGTGGCCTCGAAAAATCCGCACTGTGGCAGCCGCATGGCTGTCATTCCGGCGCGAACCTAACAGGAAGCGGCCACATGCCCAATATTAGCACTGCTAAATATGGAGGTCAGAGTGACCCACAAGCCAAACCTCTTCCGCACCGTCCTTGATGCGCTCATTGCCGGCCGGCAGCGCAGCGCCGAGCGTTACGTCGCCGGCTATCTGCGGGACCATCCGGCGACTCCCCGCGACAACCGCTAGGCCCGTTCAGATCGGGTTCAGCCGCACCGCCTCATAAGGCACCCCGCGTGGGGCGCCAGGAGGTTCGGTGATGGCCGAGAAAATCGCATTCCTGCGCCGCGTGTTCGACGCAATGGTCGAGCATCGCCGAGCGGCCGCCCAGCGCCGGGTGGACCGCTATCTCGAGGCCGTCGGCCTCAAGGACCGCCGCGACGCGGAGTAACCATTCGCGTTCAGCACCCGTTAAGCCGGGTTGCACGAAACGAATGGCTGGTTTGACGAGCCGCCCCTAACACAATGCAGCGGCTCGCGTTATTTGAGTGACGTGGCGCTAAGGCGCCGGACTAGGAAGTGACTGAAGGAGACTACGAGATGCCCGAGAGCAAGAACGATTTCCGCAAGGCCCTTGGCTCCGTGATCGAAGCGCGGAGCCGCGAAGCGACCCGCCAGGTGAACTATCGCTTCCAGCATCAGCTGATCGGCGCCATCACCAAGCGCCCGATCTGACCTTCGACGCGCCCACAAGGGCGCGACGTCCCATGCAAGGACTGACGAATCCCCGGTCGATGAGCCCGGGGATTTTGCTTTGCGCGACGAGACACTGCTAACGCCGCGGCGGCTGCAGGGTCATCGCGACCGCGACGACGTCGTCGGCAGTCACGCCGCACTGCCGGCGTACCGCGTCCTTGAGCGGCAGGTAATAGGTGTCGTTCTTGCGGAACATGGCGGTGGAGAAGGTCACGCCGTTGATCGTCGCCTCGACGGGGATCATGCCCCAGCCATAGGTGACGAGCTTGGAGACGCGCCGCACCTCTTCGGCCTCGGCCGGAGGCAAGGGAGCATAGAAGAACGGTGCGGGACCGCGCCAGTGGATGATCCTGGTCGTAAAGCTCAGTTCCATCCCGCGCTCCCGCTCAGCCGTTCCACTTCATCCCCATGTAGACGCCGCCCGTTTCCAGCTCTTCGAGCATCTGGGCGAGGTGCTTGTACTTGGTGGACTCGCGCTTCACCTTGTTGATCCAGAGCAGGTAGTCGTTGCGCTGGTAGGCTGGCCGCGCATCGTATTTTTCGCGCAGGCCGCTCTTTTCCAGGGCTTCCCGGACGAATTCCGGCATCGGCTCGCGCGGACGGAGTGGGCGCAAAGCAGGGCTCATGATCGCCTCCTTCTATCGAATAGCCTGATGCTAGCTCGGCGCCCGGTCGTGACCTGTCAGCACCGTTTTCGGTATTCCCCTACCGCGAGGCTAGAGCTTCTCCAGCGCCAGCGTCGCCCATTCCTTTTTCATGATCTTGAAGCGCACGACCATGCCGAGCCGGGAGTAGGCCGCGACGACTCGCGGCGCCTGCTTGAGCAGGATGCCGGAGAGGATGATCGACGACCCCTTGGCCACCAGCCGGTTCACGTCGGGCGCCAGCTCGACCAGAGGGCCAGCCAGGATGTTGGCCACGACCAGATCGAATGGCGCCTTGGCGATGATTTTTGAGTGATCCAGGCCGGTGGCTTCGATCGCTTCGACCAGCTTGCCGACACCGTTATCACGGGCATTCTCTCTTGTCGTCTCGACCGCGATCGGATCGATGTCGCTGGCGATCACCGGGATGCGCAGGCGCTTGGCGAGGGCGATGGCAAGCACGCCGGTGCCGGTGCCGACATCGATGGGGTTCTTCGGTCGCTTGCGCTTCAGCACCCGGTCGATGGCCTCGAGACAGCCGGTCGTTGTCTCATGATGGCCGGTGCCGAAGGCCTGTGCCGCGTCGATGCGGATCGCCTGCATGCCGGCCGGCACCTTGTCGGCGTCGTGGCTGCCATGGATGAAGAAGCCACCGGCGACGACGGGCTGCAATCCCTCCAGCGATCTGGCCACCCAGTTGACCTCGGGGTCGATGGCTTCGACCGAGAACTCGACAATGCCGCCAAGGGTAGCGCGGGCGATCTCGGCGAAGGCCTCCAGCGACGGCTGTTCGAGGCAGGTGGCCTCGAACACCCACTCCCCGGTCTCTTCGTTCT
>DATCRS010000016.1:0-5145 GCA_036568845.1 Devosia sp.
GCGGCGGGTTGTGCACGGCGCCATCGTACTTGTCGGCCCAGCCGGCGAAGGCGAAGAGCCGCTCGACCGAGTCAGCGACTTCGCGGCGGGCGGCGTTGAGGCTCTCGCCGGTTTGCGCCCGGATGCGGACAGCGAATTCCTCCGCACGATATTCGAGGTTCTCGGCGAGGAAATAGAGGATTTGCGCGCGGGAGTGCGCGGCGGTGGTGTTCCAGCCCAGCGCGGCGCGGGCGGCTTCGACGGCGTTGCGGATGTCCTTGCGGTTGCCGTCGCCGACTTCGCCGACAAGGCTGCCGTCGGGCGCGTAGACGGGACGGGAATAGCCGGAATCCGGGCGGGCCTGCTTGCCGCCGATATACATCTTTGCGGTACGATCAATTCCGGCGTCGTCATCGAGCGGATTGGCGAGATGGGTCCCTGCTTTCGCAGGGATGACAGCGGTGGCCAGGGCGGGCTTGAGGGTCTTTTCCCACGCCGGTTTGAGATAGACCGCCATGCCTTCCTTGCCGCCCTCGCGGCCGAAGCCGCTCTCCTTGTAGCCGCCGAAGCCGACGGCCGCGTCGAAATTGTTGGTGCCGTTGATCCACACCACGCCGGCCTTGAGCTTGGGGGCGATGTCGAGGGCGAGGTTGATGTTCTCGCTCCAGATGGTGGCGGCGAGGCCGTACTTGGTATTGTTGGCCAGCGCCACCGCTTCTTCGGGGGTGCGGAAGCTCATGGCGACGAGGACGGGACCGAAGATTTCCTCGGTGACGAGGGTGTGGCTGGGGGAGACGCCGGTGACCAGGGTCGGGCGAAGGAAGCAACCGGCGCCGGGGAGATCGAAATCGGGCTCGTAGACCTGGCCGCCTTCGGCCGCACCCTTCTTCATCAGGTCGCGGATGCGCTCGACCTGGACGGGAGCAACCAGCGCGCCGATGTCGACGGCCTTGTCGAGCGGGTCGCCGACGCGCAGGGTCGCCATGCGCTTTTTGAGCTTTTCGATGAAGCGGGGCTCGATCGACTCCTGGATCAAGAGGCGCGAGCCGGCGCAGCAGACCTGGCCCTGGTTGAACCAGATGGCGTCGACGAGGCCCTCGATGGCGCTATCGATGTCCGCATCGTCGAAGACGATATAAGGGGACTTGCCGCCAAGCTCGAGCGAGAGGCCCTTGCCCGAGCCGGCGGTGGCGGCGCGGATGATCTTGCCGACTTCGGTCGAGCCGGTGAAGGCGATCTTGTCGACGTCCGGATGGTTGACGATGGCAGCGCCGGTATCACCCTGCCCCGTGACGATGTTGACGACGCCCTTGGGGAGCTTTGCCTTCTCGCAGATCTCGGCGAAGAGCAGCGCAGTGAGCGAGGTGAATTCGGCCGGCTTCAGCACCACGGTGTTGCCGGCGGCAAGGGCCGGCGCGATCTTCCAGGCCAGCATCAGGAGCGGAAAGTTCCACGGGATGATCTGGCCGCATACGCCATAGGGCACCATGCCGGGGAAGGCGCGCTCGAGGTGCTGGGCCCAGCCGGCGTGGTGGTAGAAATGGCGCGCGACGAGCGGGATATCGATATCGCGGCTCTCGCGGATCGGCTTGCCGTTGTCCAGGGTTTCGAGCACGGCGAAGAGCCGGCTGTGCTTCTGGATCAGGCGGGCGAGCGCGTAGAGGTATTTGCCGCGCTCGTAGCCCGAGAGCGCCGACCAGGCGGGGAAGGCGGCGCGGGCGGCCTTCACGGCGGCATCGACGTCCTTGGCGGTGCCATCGGTCACCTGCGCCATCGGCTTGCCGGTCGCGGGATTGTCCGACGCAAAGGTCTTTCCCGGCTTGGTCCAGGCGCCATTGATGAAATGGCCGAACTTCTTGCCATGCGCATCGAGCCAGGCGAGCGCGATATCGGCGCTCTCGGGGGCCGGACCGTAGTCGAGGGTTTCGAAGATCTGGGCGATTTTGTTCATGGTCCCCTCCGGGGAGAGCGAGTAGCGAATAGTGAGTAGCGAGTAGGGGAAGGAGCGCCGCGAACAACTCTACTCGCTATTCGCTATTCGCTACTCGCTTTGCCTCACACCATCGGCATGCGGTAGTCGGCGGCGTAGTGGCCGGTGAGGCCGTGCTCCAGCTGCCGCTCGATGTCGGTGAGCAGCGAACTGGCACCGAAGCGGAAAAGGTGCGGCTGCAGCCAGTGGGTGCCGAGCTCTTCTTTCATCAGCGCCATGTAGTCGAGCGCCGCCTTGGCGGTGGCAATGCCGCCAGCGGGCTTGTAGCCGATCTCGATGCCGGTCTCCTCGTGGAACCAGCGGATCATGCGGACCATGGCGAGCGAGGTCTGCAGGTTGGCGTTGACCTTCTCCTTGCCGGTCGAGGTCTTGATGAAATCGGCGCCGGCCAGCATGCAGACCAGCGAGGCCTTCGCTACGTTGGTGAGGGTGGCGAGTTCGCCGGTGCCCAGGATGGTCTTGATATGCGCGTCGCCGCAGGCCTTGCGCATGGCGCGGACCTCGTCATAGAGCGCCTGCCAGTCGCCGCGCAGCACCATGCCACGTTCGATGACGATGTCGATCTCGTTGGCGCCGTCGGCGACGGAAGCCTCGATCTCGGCGAGGCGGGTCGAGAGCGGCGCGAGGCCGTGCGGGAAGGCGGTGGAGACGGCGGCGACATTGATGCCGGTGCCCTTGAGCGCCTCGACCGCTGTCTTGACGAACGAATGATAGACGCAGACGGCGGCCGGCTGGATCTTGAGATCGGCAACGCCGAGTCCGGCCATGATGTCGTCGCGCACCGGGTGGCGGGCCTTGGCGCAGAGGCGCTCGACGCGGCCGGGGGTGTCGTCGGAGTTGAGCGTGGTCAGGTCCATCAGGGTGATGGCCTTGAGGAGCCAGGCGACCTGCCAGTCCTTCTTGACCGTCCTGCGCGTGCCGATGGTGGCGGCGCGGCGCTCCAGCGCCGAGCGGTTCATGCGAATGCGTCCGACCCAATCGAGATCGAGCGGATAGCCGGGGTTGCGCTTGTGGGAGGCCGCAGCCTCCAGCTTCTTTTCGCCTGGCTTTGCTTCCGGCGGATCGACGACGCGAAGTGCCATGGATGCCTCCTGTTGCCGACCGGTTTAGCCCGGCTTTGCGGCGGATCGTTGAACGGGCCTACCGGCCCAGGAACTCCGGGCCGAAAGAGTGCGGCAGGAGCTGGGCGACGGTTTGTTCGAGCGGCGTGCCGTCGACGCCGTGCGATACCACGACCACGTCCTGGTCGGCGAACTCGCGGATGCGCTGCCGGCAGCCGCCGCAGGGGGTGACCGGCGTCGAACCGGGACCAGTGACGTAGACGCGGCGGATACGCTTGCCGCCGCCGGCGAGCATGGCGGCAATGGCGGAGGCCTCGGCGCAGTTGCCGATCGGGTAAGCGGCGTTCTCGACATTGCAGCCGGAATAGACCTTGCCGTCGTCGGCGAGGATGGCGACCCCGACGTGGAAGTTGGAGTATGGCGCATAGGCCCTGGCGCGGACGGCCTCGGCGGCGGCAAAGAGCTGGCTGTCGATCGCTTGCGGCATCTCAGCGCTCCTTGGTGTAGGGCACGCCACCGGCCTTGGGGCCGACGGCCTTGCCGATGAAGCCGGCGAGCAGGATGACGGTGAGCACATAGGGCAGCGCCTGGATGGCCTGTACCGGCACGGTGATGCCGAGGATTTCCGTGTTCTGCAGGCGGATCTGCAGTGCATCGAGGAAGCCGAAGAGCAGGCAGGTGAACATGGCCGGCACCGGCCGCCATTTGGCGAAGATCAGTGCCGCGAGGGCGATAAAGCCCTTGCCGGCGGTCATGTTGTTGCCGAAGCCAGAGCCCTGGGCGATGGAGAAGAAGGCGCCGGCAAAACCGCAGAGCAGGCCCGTGATCAGCACGGCCTGATAGCGGAGCCTGACCACCGAGATGCCGGCGGTGTCGACGGCCTTGGGATTTTCGCCGACGGCGCGCAGGCGCAGGCCGAAGCGGGTGCGGTAGAGCACGAACCAGGTGACCGGCACGGCGAGGAAGGCGACATAGACGAGCAGGTTATGGCCGGAGACGAGCTCGGAATAGATCTGGCCGACCACCGGAACGTTGGCGAGCTCGTGGGCGAACGGCAGATCGATATTGCCGAAGCGGCCGGAGGTGGTGAGCGGCGGCGTACGGCCACCCTGTGCGAACCACTGGATGCCGAGGAAGGTGGTGAGCCCGGCGGCCAGCATGTTGATCGCAACGCCGGCGATCAGCTGGTTGCCCTTGAGGGTGATGGCCGCGGCGCCCTGCAGGCCTGCCGTGGTGGTGGAGACGGCGAGGCCGGCGAGGAGGCCAAGCCAGGCGTTGCCGGTGACAGCAGCAACGGCAGCGGCGCCGAATGCCGCCATCAGCATCTTGCCCTCGAGGCCGATGTCGAAGACGCCGGCGCGCTCGGAATAGAGCCCGGCGAGACAGGCAAGCAGCAGCGGCGTCGAGAGCCGGATGGTGGCATCAAGAGTGGAGAGGACGAGGCCGAGATCCATGGCTCAGCTCTCCGGCTGGGTGGTGTTGCGGGCGATGGCCTCTGCCTTCTGCCCGGCACTGAGGGTGGCGAAGATGCGCTGCAGGCCGGGGCGGAACATGCCCTCCATGGCACCGGTGAAGAGGATCACCAGAGCCTGGATGACGACCACCATTTCCTTGCTCAGCCCCGGGATCACGTATTGCAACTCGTTGCCGCCCTGGTAGAGGGCGCCGAAGAGGAGCGAGGCGATGAGGATGCCAACCGGATGGTTGCGGCCCATCAGCGCCACGGCAATGCCGACGAAGCCGGCATCGGAGACGAAATCGAGCACCAGCCGGTACTGCACGCCGACGATCTGGTTGACCGCGACCATGCCGGCAAGCGCGCCCGAAAGCGTCATCACGATCATGATCGTGCGCGAGTTGGAGATGCCGGCATAGGTGGTGGCGGTGGGGTTGAAGCCCAGGGCGCGCATCTGGAAGCCGAAGCGCGTGTGCCAGATGAGGATGTAGGCGCCGACGAGGCAGAGAAGCGCGAGGAGCAGCGTGAAGTTGACGTCGGTGTTCTTGAACCACGGGATGAAGGCGCCTAGCTTGGGCATGCGGCCGGCGGCCGCGATCGACGCAGATTCCGGTGCGAGGCCGCCCGGAGGCTTCAGCACATTGACCACCATGTAGACC
>DATCRS010000017.1:0-3885 GCA_036568845.1 Devosia sp.
AGCCTCGACGATGCGGGCGCCCGCCTCGGTGGCATCGACGACCACCGTCAGGCGAGAGATGCCAGGCTGGTCGGTGCCGCCGACCGTGAGGGACTCGATGTTGAAGTTGCGGCGGCGGAAGAGCGAGGCGACGCGGTTGAGCACGCCGGGCACGTCTTCCACATATGCGATGAGGGTATGTTTGGCCATGACGGTAAGGGTTTAGCGGCGGGCGGCTTTCGTGGGTTTCGACGCCTTGCGGGCGCTCTTGGTGCCGTTGAGGACCTTCGCCTCGGCCTTGGCCTCGGCAAAGACATTCGGCAGCGTCGACGCGGGCATCTCCCACTCCTTGTCGGAGCCGGATTCCAGCATCACGTCCTGCTTCGGGCGGCGGATCATCTTGTCGAGATCGGCGCCGGCGGGAACCATCGGGAACACGGTGTCTTCCTTCTCGACCACGAAGTCGATGACGACGGTCTTTTTGTCGCCGAGGGTCTTGTCGACGGTGGCCTTCACGTCGCCGCGTTTGTTGCAACGCAGGCCCGTGAGCCGGTAGGCCTCGGCCAGCTTGACGAAGTCGGGACCGGTCATCGGCGTGGCGGCGTAGCGCTTGTCGTAGAAGAATTCCTGCCACTGGCGCACCATGCCGAGGAATGCGTTGTTGATGATCGCAACGTTGACCTTGATGCCTTCCTGCTCGGCCGTGGCCAGTTCGCAGGAGGTCATCTGGAAGCCGCCGTCGCCCACGACCACCCAGACGTCCTTGTCCGGGCAGGCGAATTTCGCGCCGATGGCCGCCGGCAGGGCGAAGCCCATGGTGCCGAGGCCGCCCGAGGTGATGAGCGAGCGGGGCTTGTCGTGGTGGAAATACTGCGCCTCCCACATCTGGTGCTGGCCGACGTCCGTCACGACGATGGTGTCGCGTTTTTGGGTCAGGCGCCAGATGTCGTTGATGACATGCGCCGCGTAGAGGTGGCCGCTGTCGGGCAGATTCTTGATGTCGCGCACTGCGGAATCGCCGCGGTTGACGTTGATCGTCGACCACCATTCGGCGTGGTCGGCTTTCTTCACGAGCGGCTTCAACTCGCCGAGAACCTCCTTGAGGTCGCCGATGAGAGCAACGTCGACCGGAACGTTCTTGTTCACTTCGGTCGGGTCGATCTCAACGTGGATTTTCTTCGCGTTGAGCGCGTACGTCTTGAGATTGCCGGTCACGCGGTCGTCGAAGCGCATGCCCAGAGCGATGAGCAGGTCGGCCTGCTGGATGGCCTGGTTGACCCAGGCCTCGCCGTGCATGCCCATCATGCCGAGGTTGAACTCGGAGGAAGCCGGAATGGCACCGATACCGAGCAGCGTGGTGCTGATCGGAATGTTCGCCTGTTTCGCGAGTGCGAGCACCTCGGCGGTGGAGTCGGATTTGATAATGCCCTGGCCGGCGAGGATGAGCGGGCGCTTGGCAGCGTTGATCAACTCGGCCGCGCGGGCGAACTCCGAAGCCGGTGCGCTGTGGTTGGGACGGTAGCCGGGCAACTTGGGCGCGGCGGCGTCCCAATCGAAATCAGCCGTGAGCTGCTGGGCGTCCTTGGTGATGTCCACGAGCACAGGACCGGGGCGGCCGCTCTTGGCGATGTAGAACGCCTCGCGGATGGCGCGGGCGATGTCGCCCGGCTTGGTGACGAGGTAATTGTGTTTGGTAACGGGCAACGTGACGCCGGTCACGTCGGTTTCCTGAAAGGCATCGGTGCCGATCGCCTTGGAACCCACCTGGCCGGTGATGCACACGATCGGGGAAGAATCCATCATCGCGGTGGCGATACCGGTCACCATGTTGGTCGCCCCCGGGCCGGAAGTCGCGATCGCGACGCCGACCTTGCCGCTCGCGCGGGCGTAGCCGTCGGCCATGTGCGTGGCGCCCTGTTCATGGCGGACGAGCACGTGGTGGATCTTCGGATACTTGGTCATCGCGTCGTAGGTCGGCAGGATCGCGCCGCCCGGATAGCCGAATACAACGTCAACGCCCTCTTTCTGTAAGCATTCCCAAATGATTTCTGCTCCGGTGAGTTTTTTCATGATAAGCCCTGTGGGTTGGAGTGTTTTTAAATGGATCAGGTGGTGACGGCGCCTTCGGAAGCCGAGGAAACGGTGTTGGCGTATTTGGCCATGACACCGCGCGCGTAACGCGGAGCCGGAGCTTTCCATCCCGACTTGCGCTTCGCCAGTTCGGCGGCGGCGATCTCGACCTGCAGTTTGCGGGTGCTCACATCGATCTCGACGATGTCGCCTTCCTGGACGAAGGCGATGAGCCCGCCCACGAAGGCCTCGGGAGCCACGTGCCCGATGGAGAAGCCGCGCGTCGCGCCGGAGAAACGTCCGTCCGTGAGCAACGCCACCGTCTCGGCCATGCCGGCGCCGGCGAGTGCGGCGGTCACGCCGAGCATCTCGCGCATGCCGGGGCCGCCCTTGGGTCCCTCGTAGCGGATGACGACGACGTCGCCGGGCTTGATCTTGCCCTCGGTCGCAGCGGCCATGGCATCCTCCTCGTTGTTGAAGACGCGGGCCGGGCCCTTGAAATGCTTGATGGCACTGCCGGCGACCTTCAAGACGCAGCCTTCCTCGGCCAGGTTGCCCTTGAGAATGACGAGACCGCCGGAAGTCTTGAACGGTTTGTCGGTCGGACGGATGACCTGCTGGCCGGGTGTCTCGGGCGCGTTGCGCACCTCGTCTGCCAGAGTGCGGCCGGTGACCGTCATCGTGTCGGTGTGCAGGTACTTGCCCTCGAGCAGGCGGCGCAGGAGCAGCGAGATTCCACCGGCCTGGTGCATCTCCACGGCGGTGTAGAGGCCGCCAGGCTTGAGCGTGGCAATGGTGGGCGTCTTCGCACAGATCGCATCGAACTCGTCGATGTTCAGCGGCACGTTGGCTTCCTTCGCAAGCGCCAGCAGGTGCAACACGGCGTTGGTCGAACCACCCGAGGCGGCCACGGAAGCGATGGCGTTCTCGAAGGCTTTGCGGGTGTAGATCTGGGAAGGCTTCAGGTCGCGGCGCACGAGATCCATGACGATCTCGCCGCAACGGAACGCGGCCTTGCTCTTCGCCTCGTCGACGGCCGGGATGCCGTTCAGGCCGACGGGCGAAATGCCGATGGCCTCCATGATCGTCGCCATGGTATTCGCGGTGAACTGGCCGCCGCAGGCACCCGCGGTCGGGCAGGCGGAGTTTTCCACGCAAGCGAACTCCTTCTCGTCGATCTTGTGCGCCGCGAAAGCGCCGACCGCTTCGAAGACGTCCTGCACGGTCAGGGCCTTGCCGTCGTGGTGGCCGTGGTTGATCGAGCCGCCGTAGAGGGCGAGGCCAGGGACGTCGCAACGCGCGAGCGCCATCATGACGCCGGGGTTGGTCTTGTCGCAGGCGGAAAGGCAGACGAGACCGTCGAGATAATTGCCGCGGGCAACCAGCTCGATGGAGTCAGCGATGAGTTCGCGGGAAATGAGCGAGGTCTTCATGCCCTCGGTGCCCATCGTGATACCATCAGAGATGGAAACGGTGTTGAACTCGAGGGGCGTGCCACCGGCGGCGCGAACGCCGGCTTTTACATGTTCGGCCAGCTCCCGGAGGTGGTAATTGCAGGGCCCGATCTCGGTCCAGGTGTTGGCGATGCCGATAAGGGGCTTTTTCAGATCCTCATCGGTAAAACCCACGGCCTTGAGCATGGCGCGGGAAGGTGCCCTCTGGGGGCCTTCGGTGATATGGTGGCTGTGACGTTTACCGGAATCCATGGGGAGAATGGTCAGTCCACGCTACCGAAACAATTTCGGCAGGGCGAGAAATGGGTGTGAAAGGTCTGCGTCATAATGGATGGGGAATAAAAAAGCCGCCCTTTTTCGTGGGCGGCTTCATCTTTTTTCT
>DATCRS010000018.1:0-6277 GCA_036568845.1 Devosia sp.
CAGTCCGTCCGCAGTGCGCATGATGGGCAGCGAACCCCGCGAATGCGCGGGCGATCGCCAGTTCATCGACACTTCTTCTGCGCCGACGCGACTCGACATGCCGGTGGCGCGAGAAAAATGGACTTGATCAGGCCTTCCCTAACGGTGGGCATCCTTTGGTGGAATTGCGGCGAAACGAAGGACTGGAAGGCTACGTGCTCCTGGATACAGGGAGCGCAGCGAGTGCCTTTGGCTCATTATCCCGGGCGCGATGGGATGCTGCGACAGGCTCCGCGCCGCTCGAGGCCACGAGCTCTGTCCATAAATTCTCAGTGTCGTCCTGGGGACGGACACTAAGGTGCTATTCGTCGAAAGGTACAGCTCCACTGCGAGTGGGCAGTTGGCCCCTGGGATCGCTCCCCGTGACGTACTGTCCCGACCTTGACTTCACCCCACCGGTAAAGTTGGAGGGACTGGTCGGACTGCGCGGCTTCGCGGACGCTTCGATCACAATCGACTACCTGTCCGGACGATGGTTGGTCATCAATGCGAACTAAGCTCGGTGTCGGCCACCTGCAGTCATCCGTCCATGTCAGCTTGAGGTACTACCGCCTTGCTCGTCCCGTTGTTCGACCACCGATGGCTGCCTGCGATCGCTATATTCACCGTGGCTGCTCTCACGCTGCCACACTGGGTGTCCGTGGCGACAACCAAGTACTACGAGGTAGGCGAATCGGAGCGTATGTTTGTCGCAGTGAAGGACGGCAAAGGAACCCTGATACTCGACCCGATCCGCGTTCCAGAAACGCTGGAGAAAGAACCCTTCTTGGCAAATGGCGACGTGCCGAATACGCCGGATGGCCGTGACGCGCCCGACCGAGTTCGCATCGTTGACAGCGGCCAAGCAGGAGCAGTGATGGAGACTGTTCGCAGCGATCGCTACGCCGCACTGACGAGCCGCTATCGTGTCAACGGCCGACGGATCACGCCTGTATCGCAGACGAGCTTCGGGGTATTGGACGAGCTCGCCGGCGCACTCCTCGCAGCGGCTCTTGCGCTCGCCTTTCGGGCCCTAGTTGGCCATCGCTGGCCGAAGCCGAGCCGGACGCGCGTGTGACGCTTTGTGGCGTCGATTTCGACGCTGCTCATGATTGCAACGGGCCGGCGTCAGCCGGGTCGCCGGCGTCGACCACTGTCGGCTATGCTGTTCGCAGTGGGCGACAGCCATTGCATGCGGTCGGGCGGCGTCCGCGCGCCAGCCAGGTCGCTGGCCGGCCAGCAGCCGTCATTCCAACGCGTCCGCTTTCAGGTATGGGGAACAACTCGTGACAGTCACTTCATGATCGTCGACACTGCATTCGCCATGGACGGCGGCTCGCTGGGGCTTTCCCTCACCGAAGGTGGGCTGGTTTCGCACTATTGGATGAACCGTTCGATCGCTTCGTTAGGCACGCCGAAGTGCAACGAGATTTCGAGCGAGAGTAGCGTGATCTCGTCCGAAGAGCGACGAACGCTCCTATGTCGCCTGCAACTTTTGCGCGGTGAACTGGTCGACGCGGATCCGAACGTCTACGTCATTGATGAATTCCTCAACGTGCTCAGCCAAGTCTGAGAACTCGTGGCGAACGACCGCTTCAGGGCGCCGAATCTGAGCCGTCGAATGTTGCAGACGGGTCGGTGGGGTTATCGGCGTTCTGACTAGCTGTTTTGGGAGCGCATGGCCAGCCGCGAACGTTTCAGGTAGCCAGATCCGCCCCACGAACGACGGCTGTGGGTCGGACCGGCCCGGCCGCCGGCGCCGGCCTCAGACGGCTATGCCGCGCACAGCGGTTGGTCGATGATCGAGTGGCGTCAAACGTCTCGCCGTCGGCGATCAGCTCGCGAGCCAACGAGGCGCGGGCGGTCGTGAATGTCCTGTCTTGCTCAAGTTTCGGCGTCCTCGCCGCCACCCCACTCCCTCAGGAGACTCAGAGATCGTCGACAGGCAGGCCCCGAAGCGGCCCCAATGGCGGCAGCACAGCGAACTTGCCTGCGCGGTCGACGCTCACTTCATGGCCGCCGCGCACGCCTAGGGTGATGGCTGCGGCGCCGAAGCCCGAGAGCCTGTCGTAGTCGAAAGGCACGACGACCCGGCCGGCGTGGTCGACGATGCCCCACTTGTCGCCGAGTCTCACGAGCGCCGTGTCGCCATCGAAGCGCAGGGCCCCGTCGTAAGCTGGCGCAATGGCGAACTTGCCTTGGCGGTCGATGTACCCGTACTTGCCATTGACCTTCACGGCGGCCAGGCCGTCGTCGCCGAACGACGTGCCGTCCTCGAACCAGCCGAGCGCGAGCTTGCCATGCGTATCGAGGTAACCCGTCTTGCCGTCCTTCACGGCGCGCGCCAAGGGGTCGGACATCGAGTCCTGGAAGGCGTCGACGCGGTCGTAGTCGTCCTTGTCGATGACGACGGTGCCGTGGATGTCGATGTAGCCGAAGCCCATCGACCGGACCCTCGGGTCGGCGGGGTCGCGGCCGGGATGGAGCAGCACTTTCGCGATCCCGTGCTTGCTCAAGCCGGTGTCCGGGGAGGCTGGCAACTGCAGCGGTACCACGAGCGTGCCGCGCGCGTCGATGTAGCCCCACTTGCCGCCCTGTTGCACTGGGGCGTAGCCGTTCGAGAACTTCCCGATCGATTCATAGGTGGGTTGCAGCACCACATTTCCACGACGGTCGATAAGGCCTGTCTTGCCCTCGCCGAACCTGCGGCCAGTGGATACGGTCGCCAGGCCGGCCTGCCCGAACTCGCCCATGCGGGCCCAGCCGCCCTGGCCCAGCACGCGGCCAGACGTATCGATCAGTTGCCACCCGTCGCTCGCTTGCGCGCGTACGAGCGAGCCATCGCCGAATCCGAACTCGAAGCCGATGTTGAACGGGTTGCCGTAGCGTGCCGGCGGGTTGTCCTGCTCCGGCCTCACCGAGTCGTACTTGGCCGGGATCACGAGCCGGGCGCTCCGGTCGATGAAGCCCCACTGGCGATTGATCCACACGCCTGCGAGCCCGTTGCCGGCGAAGTCGCCGACGGCGTTGTAGTTGGCGGCGATGGCGACTTGGCCATGGCGATCGACGAAGCCCTGCGCCCGCTGGCCGGTCGCCCAGGTCGCGAAGGCGGCGAGCCCCTGGTGGAAGAAGCCCAGGCTGTCCATCGGGGCCGGCAGGAGGGGGTGGCCCTTCAGGTCGAACAGCATATCGAGCGGATGCCCCGGATTGTTGGCGTCGCTGGAGGCCCTAACCTGGCCCTCCGGTCCGAACTGAATATTCCGGTAGACCGGAGCCAGGATCTCCTTGCCTTTCAGGTCGATCAGGCCCTCACGCCCATCCAACGCGGTGACCACGGCGACGCCGTTCTCGGTGAACGGACGGGCCCAGAGATATCGGGCCGGAACAGTGAACCGGCAAAGCCGATCGCCGAATCCATAGAGGCCGCGGTCGCCCGGCAGCCGGCAGATCCGCGGGCTTTCGGCGGCATACGCGATGCCTTGGGCAAACACGAGCAGCGACAAAGCGAGGCGGCGGAGGGGCATGGCGATCCTGTAGTCGATTCGGCGCAATGTAATGCACGGGCGCGGTATCCTGGTTGCATGAAGCTGTTTCGCACATCCCGCACCCTTGTCGCCTGCGTCGCCTGTGGCGCCGGAATCGTCCAAGCCGTGACCCAGGGGCCGCGCCAGTCGGATGCCAGCTTCGCCGCTGCGATCCGGAACCAGTCGACGGCGCCGTCGTACGTGCTGATCACCGAGATCGATGGCAACACGGGCAAGTCGCGCCAGGCGTGCGTCACGGCCAATCTCCTGATGGGGGCGATCTATCGGGAGAACGAACTCGCTGATGACGCCGAGGGTCGAATGACCGCGTTGCACATCGCACTCACGACGCCGGATCACGTGTTCACCTTCACGAGGCGGGACGCCCTCGAGAACATCCCGCACGCGTATTCCGACGACCAGCTCTCCGAGGTGCGCGCTGCCCTGAAGTCCTTGTCCACGGCGCAACTGCTCGACGCCGCGAGGCGGGAGACGGCGTTGAACAGCATCAACGCCATGCCGCACGAGGCACGCCGCGACGCGACGGCCTGCGTCCTGATCGAGCGTGGACTCTCTCCCGGCATGGGTGACATCAGCGACCAGATCTGGGTCAGGCCCTGACGCCTCGGGCGCGGTCTCGCGCGGGGGATGCCAGATTGCCCGAGAACTGCTGACGCCCGTGAGACCACTGTCGCGATAGACTGCTGTAGGGCGCCTTGTTTCGGTGCCGAACCGGTGGAATCATGGATCGTCCTGCCGCAGTTCGATGGATGTGCCGAGTCGCGGCAATCGCTTTTTCCATCTGCTCGCTGCTTTGCTTCGCCTGGGCGATTTCGTCGTCCAGCCTCGCGTTCGTGCCATGCGATGGACATTTCGAGCTCTTCGCGCCGAACGTTCGATGTCAGCAACCCTTGTGGGCTGAAGTCTTTGCCGTCAGCAGCTTAGTGGGAGCTGTTGCGGTCGTCATTGCCGCGAGGCGATTTGGCAGACGGAATTCAGTGTAGCTTTGAGGCTCAGGATTCGGCCACGAGCAGTAGTCGGCGCTAGACTGCTTAGCAGCGCTACAGCAGCAGGCAGCCACCCGGCCTCCTCCCCATCGGATGCAATCAGGAGCAGACATCGGGTGACAAAATGTCTGCAGCCTTGGAATCCGCAACGCGAGGGCTCCGGTCATGAAGGACTTGCTCGAAGACGCCGCCCGGAGGTCTGTCAGATACCTCGAGGGTGTGGGGGAGCGCCGCGTCGCGCCAGATGACGCCTCCGTGGCCGCGCTGACACGTCTGCGGGTGCCGCTGCCCGAAGGCCCGCAGGCTGCGGCCCAGACCCTGCGCGAACTCGACGAGCTGGGCTCACCCGCGACGCTCGGCATGAACGGCGGGCGTTTCTTTGGTTTCGTCATCGGCGCGTCGCTACCCATCAGCATCGCCAGCAACTGGCTCACGACAGCGTGGGACCAGAACGCGGCGCTGTATGCCTCGTCTCCGGGCGTCGCGGCCTTCGAGAGCGTGGCCCTCGACTGGGTGCTGGAACTGCTGCAATTGCCTGCAACCGCCGGAGGTGCCTTCGTGACCGGCGCGACCATGGCCAACTTCTCTGCGCTGGCGGCGGCCCGTCACGCTCTGCTCAGTCGCGAGGGTTGGAACGTGGAGGCCGATGGCCTATTCGGCGCCCCGCCCATCACGGTGGTCATCGGCGAGGAGGCCCACCCCACGCTGTTGAAATCGTTGGGCATGCTAGGCCTGGGGCGCAACCGTGTCGTGCGGGTGCCGGTGGATGGTCAGGGCCGCATTCGCGCGGACCAACTGCCCACCCTGCGCGGCCCGACCATCCTGTGCACCCAGGCGGGCAATGTGAACACCGGCGCCTTCGACCCTTTCGAGCCTCTCGTGTCCGCGGCTCACGCCCAGAGTGCCTGGGTGCATGTGGATGGCGCATTCGGCCTATGGGCCGCCGCCAGCCCAGCGCATCGTGGCTTGGTGCGCGGCATGGCCGCGGCTGACTCCTGGGCCACAGATGCCCACAAGTGGCTGAACGTGCCCTACGACAGCGGCCTTGCCATCGTTCGTGACGCCCACTCGCTGCGCGCCGCGATGGCCATCTCGGCCGACTACTTGCCTACAGAGAGCAACTTTCGAAATCCGTCAGACTACACGCCCGAGTTGTCGCGCCGCGCGCGCGGCGTAGACGTGTGGGCTGCGCTGCGCACGCTGGGTCGCAGCGGCGTGGCGGAGCTCGTTCAGCGTTGCTGCGCCCATGCGCGCAGCTTCGCCGAAGCGCTTGCCGCTGAAAAGGACTGCCGGGTTCTGAATGACGTGGTGCTGAACCAGATGCTGGTAAGTTTTGGCGACGCCGATCGGACACGACGTGTCATCAGCGCGCTGCAGCAAGAGGGCACCCTTTGGGCCGGCCCGACCGTCTGGCAAGGCCAGACCGCAATGCGATTGAGCGTAAGCTCATGGGCCACGAGCGACGAGGATGTGGCACGAAGTCTGGCTGCCATCCGGCGCCTCTCACGTTCTTAGCTGCTCGTTGGCCGAGCGTTTGGTCCGGCCAATGCAAGGGCGCAAGTCGGCCAGAAGCCGGCGCAGTCAATCGACTGCTTGCGGGAAGCTTCGTCGTCATCAATCGAACATCCGAGGGGAGGAGATGCCGTCTGTAGTCGCTCAATGGAAGGCCCTTTCGAGCGAGCCGATATCGCTTGAGGCGATTCGAAGCCTTTACCAGCCCGCCTCTCA
>DATCRS010000019.1:0-3635 GCA_036568845.1 Devosia sp.
CGCGGTCGGCGCGATGATCGTCTCGGGTGAGGAGGGCTTCTCGAAAAAGCACTACCGCACCTTCAACATCCGCTCGACC
The DNA here is from genome assembly GCA_036568845.1 of Devosia sp. Lineage (GTDB taxonomy): Bacteria > Pseudomonadota > Alphaproteobacteria > Rhizobiales > Devosiaceae > Devosia_A. Next base: position 80 of record DATCRS010000019.1, read on the forward strand.
GACCTCACGCCGGGCGACGATTTCGGCATGATGCGCGAAGTCTTGACCCGCCGCTTTTCGCGCCTCGCAGCCGAGAGCGACATCGAGGCGGAGGACGAGCAGACCGGCATGCCTGACTGGCCCGATGTCGTCTTCATCGATGGTGGTGCCGGCCAGCTCAACGCCGTGCGCGAGGTGATCGCCGGGCTCGAACTGCCGCGCGAGGTGACCTTCATCGGCATCGCTAAGGGCGAGGAGCGCGATGCTGGCCGAGAAAAGTTCTTCATGGAGGGCAAGGACGCGTTCATGCTGCCGCACCGCGATCCGGTGCTCTACTACGTGCAGCGCCTCCGCGACGAGGCCCATCGTTTCGCCATTGGCACGCATCGGGCCAAGCGCAAGAAGGACATCATCAAGAACCCGCTCGACGAGATTGAGGGCATCGGCCCCGCGCGCAAGCGGGCCCTGCTTCAGCATTTCGGCTCGGCTAAGGCAGTGGCCCGCGCCTCGCTTGCCGACCTTGCTCAGATTCCGGGAGTCTCCAACGCCATGGCCCAGCAGATATATGACCACTTCAACCGCTCGGGATGACTCCAAAAAAGCAAAAGGCGCCCGCGTGGGCGCCTTCATCGTCGCTACTGTCGCTGCCTAGCGGGCGTTGGCACGGGCGATCGACTTGATGTCGTCGCGGGTGATGCCGAGGTCCTGCAGCTGGCGGCCGGTAAGCGAGTTGAGCTCGCGGACCGTGCGCTGGTAAGCGGCAAACTGAGCAATCTTCTGGCGGATGGTCATTTTCGGTTCCCCTTCTTTCGATGGCCTGTATGTAATCTCGACCTAGTCAGTGGAGTAGCCGAAGTTTCGGACATGCTCGCATGCGCTGGATGCATGGCGAGTTAACCGGACGTAAGTTATCATGGTTAATACCGTTCAGCAGCCGTTCAAGTACCGGGACCTATCAGGCGCGCGAAAGACCAACTCGATCAGATCCACCATGCTCCGCGCCTCCTTTTTCGTCCTCGCCATCGCCGCGAGCACACCCGCCTTCGCCGATGCCGCCACCTACTGGGGCAAGCTTGGAAAAAGCGATATCGTTGTCGAGCTCTCGACCGAGTTCGAGAACGCCGACGCCAGCGTCGTCGGACGTTATTTCTACGCGAAGAAGGGCATCGACATCCCGCTCCGCGCCACCGATATCGGCAATGGCGAGCTGCTGCTCTTTGAGGAACTCCCCTGCACCCCGAAACTCTGTGAGCCGGCCTTCGGCACCGACGCCCTGCTCGACGAGTTGCGCGGTACCGTGTGGACGCTGAGGAGCGACGACGGCGGCCATCATCTCACCGGAACCTGGGGCGACAAGCAGTTGCCGATCGAGCTCGACCTCTTCGGGAGCCGCCCCGTCGACATGCAGCCCCCATTCGCGCCGTTCTATCTGGCCGACCTGCCCTATGAGATCGTCGAGGGAAAGGTGGAGCTCACCGCGGAAAACCGGCCCTACGAGTATTTGAAGTCGAGCTCGGTCGATCCAACCTCGAGCGATGACATCACCGAGAACGGCGTCACCTACCGATACCTCACCGACCCGCGCAGCGAGTTCCCGTTCCCGCAGGTAGCCTCCTTCGGCGACTCGGTCGAAAACGTGGTCGCTGCGAACAGGCGACTGCTGACCCGCCGCGCGGCGATGACGAACAGTGCGCTCGACTGCGAGGCAAGGGCCTATTTCGGCATGGGCTGGATGCCTGGCGCGGAGAACTGGCTGGGCAGCTATGGCTCCTATCCGGACGAGCAGATCGAGGTGACCTACATCTCGCCCACCGTCATGAGCTGGCAGGAGAGCGGCAGCCTTTATTGCGGCGGCGCCTATCCCGAGAATCATGCCTATCTGACCACCATCGACATGAAAACCGGTGAGGACCTCGACAAGTCGAGGATCTTTGCCGACTCCAAGATGGGCGAGTACCGGTGGGAGGCCGGCCAGACTCTCATCGACCTCGCTATTTCGCGCCGGCATAAGTGGGACGCCGAGTTCGAGGAGAGCTGCGGCATGGACGAACTGATCGCCAGCAATCTCGACGTCACCTTCAAGCGCGGGGATATCGCCGTGTTCACGCTCCAGGGTCTGCCGCATGTCATCCATGCCTGCCAGGAGGATATCTTCGAAGCGCCGCTTACCGAGCTCCGCAACTATCTCGCACCGACCGCGGCGGACTATTTCCCGTCGCTTCGCTGACTCCCCGTGACAAACCCGAAGACCTCGGCTACAAAGCCGGCCATGAACCTCCGCGCCACCTACTTCTATTGGTATTTTAGCACCGGAAGCCGCTGGCAGCCGAGGGGAGCCGTTTGACCTAAGTACCGGACAAACCAAGATACCCAAGCCGCCAGCTCTGCTAGGCGGCTTTTTTGTCGCCTCGCACCGGACCTTCCGAGGAGACGAAAAATGCTGAAATCCACTGACGACCTGCGCATCAGACAGTTGCGGGAACTCCGAACCCCGCAGGACGTGATCCGCGAGTTCCCGCGAACCGATGCGGCGACCCGTACCGTGCTGAGCGCGCGCCACGTGCTGCATAACATCCTGCACGGCACCGATGACCGCCTCGCCGTCGTGGTCGGCCCCTGCTCCATCCACGACCCAAAGGCGGCCCTGGACTACGCCCGCCGCCTCGTCGCCGTGCGCGAAAAGCTCGCCGACCGGCTGGAGATCGTGATGCGCGTCTATTTCGAGAAGCCGCGCACCACGGTGGGGTGGAAGGGCCTCATCAACGACCCCAACCTCGACGGCAGCTTCGATATCGACAACGGCCTGCGGCTTGCCCGCAGCCTGCTGCTCGACATCAACAATCTCGGCCTCCCCGCAGGCAGCGAGTTCCTCGACATGACGACGCCGCAATATTTCGCCGATCTCGTCTCCTGGGGCGCCATCGGGGCCCGGACCACAGAAAGCCAGGTGCATCGCGAGCTCGCCTCCGGCCTCTCCTGCCCCGTGGGCTTCAAGAACGGCACCGACGGCAACATCCGTATCGCACTCGACGCGGTGAAGTCGGCGAGCCAGCCGCACCATTTCCTAGCCGTGACCAAGGAGGGTAGGTCGGCTATTGCATCCACCACGGGCAATGCCGATTGCCACATCATCCTGCGCGGCGGCAAGCAGCCCAATTACGACGCCGCGAGCGTCGATGCGGCCTGCACTGAAGCCGAAAGGTCCGGTCAGCGCGGGGTCGTGATGATCGATGCGAGCCACGCCAACTCCTCCAAGAAACCCGAGAACCAGCCGCTGGTCTGCGCCGATATTAGCGCACAGCTGGCGAGCGGGGATAACCGCATCATCGGCGTCATGATCGAGAGCAACCTGGTGGCCGGCCGGCAGGAGATCGTCGACGGCAAGGCCGCGACCTACGGTCAGTCGGTGACCGATGGCTGCATCGGATGGGACGAAACGGTGGCAGTGCTGGAGGGCTTGGCGGCCGCGGTGGAAACGCGGCGCGCCAAGGCGGAGATGGTGGCCTAATCGAAGCGGTTGGCGGCGGGAGGATCGCTGGCGGGGAACGACTCGTCAGCGGCCTCGTCTTCCTTGGTC
>DATCRS010000020.1:0-2307 GCA_036568845.1 Devosia sp.
CGGCAATGGCGTACTCAACCGCCTCCATGATCGCAGAGGCCATGGCGGCGTCGTCATCGATACCCTTGCCCATGTTGACCGACAGGGTCTTGGAGTTGGGACGGATGGCAGCAAAACAAGGAATGCCGATGGCGTCGAGCCCGGTCTGGCGGGCGAGCCGGGTGATGCCGAAATCGGCAAGAAACGGACGCATGCGGGCAACCGTCTCGGAGGGCGCACGGCTCCGGTCCGAGTACGGGTGCGCCGGCTGGGGAGCCGGCGCGAGGTTTTGAGCCAAAGCCTGCGATCAGGCGTAGAACCAGCGGCCCGACGCCACGTCGCGGGTGTCTGCCGCTACCGCAAAATCGACGCCTTTGAGAGCGCCCTCGGTCCGCAGCTCATCGGTATTCTTCAACACGCTGGAATTGGCATCGACGGACGACACGGTCATGGTCTGAGTGTCGACGACCAACAGGTCAGAGGAATCTTTCTGTCCGATAATCACGTAACGCATAGTCGTGGCCTCCTGTGCCTTCTCTCACTTGAAGCCTGCCCTGCGCAGGCCCTCGATGTAGAGATCGACGTCGGCCGGGTTCCGCATCGGCATCCGCCGCACCCAGCCGGCAATAGTGAAGTCGGGTTGCAGAGAGAGGGCTCTGAGCCTGAACAGACGTGCCTGTTCCTTGTCACCGGCCATGGCAGCCGCGGCCGCCATGAGCCGAAGCGCCGGCTCGTGATTCTTCATGCGCTGCAGCGCGGCAATGGCATCCTGCCAGAGGCCCTCGAAATAGTTGATCCCTCCTATGGTCCACCAATATTCGTCCGGTGGGATGGGGTTGAGGAGCAGCGCCGCTTCCATCCTGGAGCGGGCGGCCGGGAAGTCGGAATTGTGCGCCAGCGTGTCGGCATAGTCGGCGAGCACGTCGGCATGATGCGGCGCGTAGCGCTCCGCCTGGGAGAACTGCCGCAGGCTCTCGTCGAGGTCGCCGACGAAGAGCGCTGCGCGCCCCAGTTCGCGATAGCCGTTGCCATCGAAAGGATCGAGCGAAATGGCACGCTCGGCATGGAGCTTTGCCTTGTCGAGCAGAGCGTTGTCGACCCCCGACCGCAGCACCCATTCAATCACGTAGCTGCGCGCCATGGAGCTTTCGGCCATGGCCAGCTCGGGCGCGAGCTCGGCCGAGACGCGGAAGGCCTTTCGGGCCTTCCGTACCCGCGGGAGATCGAAGGTCCGGAGGTCCTGGCGCCCGGCTAGATAGTGGGAGTACGCGGTGGGGTCACGGCTGGTGCGCTCGGCGGCGAGCTCAGCGGCTTCCACCCGATCGGCGAGGCTGCCGGCGATGCCGTTGACGAGGTCGCGGTAGCGCTCGGGAGCCTCGGCCACCGCAAACTTGAACTTGTCGGTCCAGACGATCTCTCGTCCTGAGGTGCGGATCAGGCGGACGGCAAGGCCGAGCGAGCCAGTCTCGGACATGCGATCCACGGCAACGCGGCTTTCGACCGCATAGTCGATCTGGTGCGAGCGAATCTCATCGATGGCCGAAAAGGGATCGAACTGCCAGGCGGTGTGCGGCGCAATGACCGTCAGGGAGCGCAGGCGGCAGAGGCTGATGGTCACATCTTCGATCAGCGCCGGCGCGATGTGCTTGGGTGTCTCGGACTTGCCGAATTCCTGCAGGGGCGGCAGCAGCACGATACGCGGCACGCGTGCCCCTTCGGCGAGGAAGGACGCACGCTCCATGCGCACCGTCCGGCTCGCCGCGACGGCTGGGGCTGGGGGCGTAAGCAGCGCGGTGGTTTCCGGCTCGGGCTCGGCCTGCAGCATTTTCCACAATCGGCTGCGGAATGCGGCGTAGATCGTGCCAACCGCGAACTCGTCGCCCGCGGCCCGCGCCAGCCGCATCTGCGCCTGGGTGACCTGATCGGAGTAGGGATGGATCTCGGCGATACGCATCATCGCCTGGTCCGCCACGGTGCCACCGATGCGCAGAGCGGCACTGGTGGCATCGGCGACGACCTGGTTCTCGATACGCGTGCGCTCCGTCTCGATCCAGCGGGACAGCTCCTCCGCAGAACCCGTCAGCCCGTCAAGCAGACCGCCGCGATAGAGCCCGAGCAGGCGCTGGAACTCACCCGGGTCGTTGACGTGGCGCAGTCGCTGGATCTCGGCAAGGTCGATACGGACGGAGCTGCTGAGCCCGACATGAGTACCATCCGCTTCGAACAGCTCGAAGCCGTATTGGGCCTCCGAGGCGCGGGTCGCGAGAAGCATCTGACGAAGGTTGGTGCTCGACTGCGATCCTGTCGCTGTTTCCCACAGGCGGTCGG
>DATCRS010000021.1:0-12316 GCA_036568845.1 Devosia sp.
ATTGCCCTTGCCGCGCTCGGGATCGGCGGTGCCGCCTATTTCGGCCTGACCTTTTCGCCCATCGAGGCGATCGTGACCGCCGTCTGCTTCGGCTGCGTCGCCGTGATCCTGCAGGAGCGGGCGCTGCGCACGCGGGCCGAGGCGCGGATGGAGCGGGCCATCGAGGACCTGGCGCGGCTGCTGTCCACCGACGCGCAGGCCGGCGCCGTGCTCAGCCAGCGCATCAATGCGCTGACCGACGCCAATGCCGGCAGCCGGCTCGAGAGCATCGAGGCCGACATTTCCGTGTTGGGCACCGTGGTGCGGCAAGTGGCCGAGACAGTCGCCGAACTCGAGGAAGCGCGCAAGCGCGATGGCGGCAGCACCGATCCAAGCACCGCGAGGTCGTCCGAAACCATCGTCGAGCCCGAGGACGAGGACGCTTTCCCAGAGCCGGTGATCCCCCCTGAGCTGTTGCAGCAGGCGCTCGACGAGAACCGCCTCATCTTCCACATCGAGCCGGTCGTCACCCTGCCGCAGCGCCGGCCGTTCGGCTACGACCTAGTGCCGCGGCTGCAGATGCTCGACGGCGAGCTCGCCGATCCGCCCGACTTCATGCCCCGTACCGGTGGCGAAAAGCTGGTGCGGCAGGTCGAGGAACTGGCCCTCGACGAGGCGGTAGTCATCGCCCGTCGGGCCAAGACCTCGGGTCAGCCGATCCGGCTCTTTGCGCCGCTGACCCATGCGACTCTGCTCGACAAGCGCCTCGTCGAGCAGTTCGTGGCGCTGGTCGATGCCAACCGCGCCATCGCCGACTCGCTCTGTTTCGCCATTCCGCAGCAGAGCTTCAAACTGCTGGGCCCGCAGGAGAAAATGGTCCTGCAGCAGCTCTCGCGGATCGGTATCGGCTACGCGCTGACCCATGTCGCCAACCTGCGCTTCGACTTCGGCGAAATCGAAGGACTCGGCTTCAAGTCGGTGCGGTTCGATGCGACACGCTTCCTGCGCCAGCCATCGATCTATACCGATTTCCATACTTCGGATGTTGCGCCCTATGCGCGCCGGTTCCATATCGACCTCTGCGCCACCGGAGTCGTCGACGAGCAGCAGCTGCTGGCGCTGTTCGAAGATGGCATCACACTGGCGCAGGGACCACATATCGCGGCTCCCGGTCCGGTGCGGGCTGACCTGAGGATCGACCGGCCGGTGCTGGTGCCGGAAGCGCACCGCGCCGAAGTCTGAAAAGGAAGCGTCATGTCCAGTCCTGCCCGCGCGCTCGCGGGGTTCTCCGAGATTGCCGCCAATTACGATGCCGCGCTCTGCGACGTCTGGGGTGTGGTGCACAATGGCGTCGCTGCCTATCCGAGTGCCGTCGAAGCGCTAGTGCAGTACCGCAAGCAGGGCGGCCGGCTGGTCTTCATCACCAACGCGCCGCGGCCTTCGGGGCCGATCGTCGAAATGCTCGACCGGCTGGGCGTCGTTCGCGAGGCCTATGACGCCATCGTCTCCTCCGGCGACGCCACCCGCGCCATGATCTCCGAATATAGCGGCAAGGTTGTCCACCATATCGGTCCGCCGACCGCCGACGACTCGCTCTACGAAGGTCTCAACGTCATCCGCGGCCCCGCCGAAGATGCCGAAGCCATCGTCGTCACCGACCTCGACACCGATGACGATACGCCCGACATGTACAATGACCGCGTCACGCTCTGGCTGAAGCGCGGCCTGCCGATGATCTGCGCCAACCCGGATCGCGTGGTGGAGCACGGCGACCGCCTGATCTATTGCGGCGGCGCCCTGGGCGACCTCTACGAGGCCCGCGGTGGCAAGGTGCGCATGGCGGGAAAACCCTACAAGCCGATCTATGATGAGGCCCTGCGCCTCGCCGAGAAAGCCGCTGGCCGCCGGCTCGACAAGGCCCGCATGGTCGCCATCGGCGATTCGGTTCGGACGGATGCGATGGGCGCGAGCCACTTCGGTATCGATCTGCTCTTCGTCACCGGCTCCATCCATGCCGGCGAACTCGATGCCTTCGGCAATGTCGATCCGCAAGCGGTCGCCGACCTCGTCGCCCCGAGCGGCGCCAACGTCGCAGGCTTCCTGCCGCGCCTCGCCTGGTAGCCATCCGGGGAGCTTGCGCCCCCCGGCATTTCTTGCGAAGGAACGCCACCTTTCTTTTGGGCGGGTAGGGATTTGACCGGCTTCATCAGGCTTTCCGGCCTCGACCACGTTCCCGCGGCGCTCAAGGGCGCCATGGTCGCCATCGGCAATTTCGACGGCTGCCACCGCGGCCATCAGCGGGTGTTCGAGGCGCTGAAATTACGCGCCCACGCGGCCGGCGTTCCGGCTATCGTCCTTACCTTCGAGCCGCACCCGCGCGATGTGTTCGCCCCGGCGCCGTTCATGTTCCGCCTCACCCAGGCCGAGGAGAAGGTGAGGATCGTCGAAGCGCTCGGGCTCGACGGCATCGTGGTGATGCCCTTCTCGATGGAGTTCTCCAGGATCGAGGCTGAGGATTTCGTCTCGCGCTTCCTCGTCGAGGCATTGGCCGTGAAGGGCGTCTCGGTCGGCGCCGATTTCCATTTCGGCTACAAGCGCCGCGGCACCCCGGACTTCCTCAAGGCGTCGGGCCTCCAGCACGGTTTCGACGTCGAGATCCTCGACATGCTGGACGAGGGCGACGATCACATCTCGTCGTCCCGTATCCGCGCCGCGCTCGGGGCAGGGGACGTACCGACGGCCAACGGCCTGCTTGGCTACCACTGGTTCCTCACCGGTACGGTGGTGAAGGGCGACCAGCGCGGCCGCCAGCTCGGTTTCCCCACGGCCAATGTCACCAGCCCCACCGGCTTCGGCCTCGCCCAGGGCATATACGCCGTGCGTGTGCGGTTGGGCGATCGCCTGTTCGGCGGCGCAGCCGCCTATGGGAAGCCGATGTTCAACAACGAGCGTCCGCCCTTCGAAACCTGGATCTTCGACTTCGACGAGGACATCTACGGCCGGGAAATCTCGGTGGCACTGATCGCCCATGTCCGCGGCCAGAAGGTCTTTTCCGGCCTCGACGAGCTCATTGCGGCGATGACCGCGGATGGGCTCTCGGCCCGCGACATGCTGGCAAACTGCGGCCCGCTGAGTGAGTTGGATCGCCGGCTGGGGTTTTTCGGGTAACCTACCGCCCAAGGCAGCATCCTCCTCGAGCATTTTAGCTGTCTCGGCTCCTGCACTGCACTCACCCCAACCGCCGTCATCCTCGGACTTGATCCGAGGACCCATTCCTCCACTCGCGCGAGCGGCAGGATGGGTCCTCGCGTCGGAGCGCGAGGATGACGGTGGCTGGGGATGGGGCGGCGTTTCTGAGAGCCCCTTGGCTTGGGGTTTCATTCGTGCGCGGGAAGGACACCGTGGGAAGTGTCGTCGCCATCCGCCAACAAAACCTTTCCCCCACCGCCCTCGCTTGCTAAAAGCCGCGGACTTCCAGCCAGGCGACGATGATGAACGATACGAACGCGGGCGGCGGCGAGACCGACTACAGCGCCACGCTCTTCCTGCCCCAGACGGAGTTTCCGATGCGTGCGGGCCTTCCCGAGCGCGAGCCGACCTGGCTCAAGCGCTGGGAGGAGATGGACATTTACGCCCGGCAGCGCGAACAGGCCAAGGACCGCCCGTTCTTCACCCTGCATGACGGCCCGCCCTACGCGAACGGCAACATCCATATCGGCCACGCGCTCAACAAGATCCTCAAGGATCTGGTGAGCCGGAGTAAGCAGATGCTCGGCTACAACTCGGCCTATGTGCCGGGCTGGGACTGCCATGGCCTCCCCATCGAGTGGAAGATCGAAGAATCCTACCGCGCCAAGGGCAAGGACAAGAACGAGGTCCCGGTCATCGAATTCCGGCAGGAATGCCGGGCGTTCGCCAGCCAGTGGGTCGATGTGCAGCGCGAGGAATTCAAGCGCCTCGGCGTGCTCGGCGAGTGGCAAAATCCCTACCTCACCATGAGCTTCGACGCCGAGGCGCAGATCGCCCGCGAGCTGATGAAGGTCGCGACCTCCGGCCAACTCTATCGCGGCAGTAAGCCGGTGATGTGGTCGGTCGTCGAGCGCACCGCGCTCGCCGAAGCCGAGATCGAATACGCCGACTACGAGAGCGACGCCATCTGGGTGAAGTTCCCGATCCATTCGGCCGGCGGCGAGTATGGCACCGGCGCCTTCCACGACCTCAACGCCTCGGTGGTGATCTGGACCACCACGCCCTGGACCATTCCCGCCAATCGGGCGATCTCCTATTCGAGCAAGATCAGTTACGGCCTCTACGAGGTCACCAAGGCGCCCGAGGGCAACTGGGCCTCTGTAGGCGAGAAATACGTGCTGGCCGACAACCTGGCCGCCGACGTCTTCGTCAAGGCCAAGGTCGACGAATATGTCCGCATCGGCGATGTCGACCCGGCGCACATCACCTCGTGCAACCACCCGCTGCGCGGGCTGGCGGACGGCTACGCGTTCGAGGTGCCGCTGCTCGACGGCGAGCACGTGACCGACGATGCCGGTACCGGCTTCGTCCACACCGCGCCCAGCCACGGTCTCGACGACTTCGATATCTGGATGAGCTCGGGCCGCATGCTCACCGAGCGCGGCATCGACACGCACATCCCGTTCCCCGTCGACGACGCCGGCTTCTACACCAAGGATGCGCCGGGCTTCGACGGTGCGCGCGTCATCGACGACTCCGGCAAGAAGGGCGACGCCAACCAGCGCGTCATCACGGCGCTGGCCGAAAAGGGGGCCATGCTCGCCCGCGGCCGGGTGAAGCACCAGTATCCGCATTCCTGGCGCTCCAAGAAGCCCGTAATCTACCGCAACACGCCGCAATGGTTCGTCTACATGGACCGGCCGATCGGCGGCGTCGCGGGCGACACGCTGCGCAAGCGTGCGCTCGCTGCCATCGATGCAACCAAGTTCTACCCCGCTGCCGGCCAGAACCGCATCCGCTCGATGATCGCCGACCGCCCCGACTGGGTGCTTTCCCGTCAGCGCGCCTGGGGCGTGCCGATCACGGTCTTCGTGCACAAGGAAACCGGTGAGATTCTGAAGGACGAGGCGGTCAACGAGCGGATCGCCCAGAGCTTCGAGGAAGAAGGCGCCGACGCCTGGTACAAGCCGGGCGCGGCCGAGCGCTATCTCGGTTCGGCCTACAACGTCGCCGACTACGAGATGGTGATGGACATCCTCGACGTCTGGTTCGACTCCGGCTCGACCCATGCCTTCGTGCTGCGCAACAAGCAGAAGTGGCCGCACCTGAAGTTCCCGGCCTCGATGTATCTCGAAGGCTCGGACCAGCACCGCGGCTGGTTCCATTCCTCGCTGCTCGAGAGCTGCGCCACGAATGGCCATGCGCCCTATGACAGCGTCCTGACCCACGGCTTCACCCTCGATGGCGAGGGCAAGAAGATGAGCAAATCGCTGGGCAACACCGTCGCCCCGCAAGACGTCATCAAGCAGTACGGCGCCGATATCCTGCGGCTCTGGGTGGCTCAGTCCGACTATGCGGACGATCTCCGCATCGGCAAGGACATCATCAACACCACGGTCGACAGCTATCGCAAGCTTCGCAACTCCATCCGCTGGCTGCTCGGCAACCTCGCCCACTTCAGGGGCGAGGAGCGCGTTGATTTGAAGGACATGCCCGAGCTTGAGCGGCTGATCCTTTCGCGCCTCCACGAAGTCGGCACCATCGTGCGCGAGGCCTACGACGCCTATGACTACAAGCGCATCGTCGCGACGCTGTCGAACTTCATGAACATCGACCTGAGCGCGTTCTATTTCGACATCCGCAAGGACGCGCTCTATTGCGACCCCATCTCTTCGGTGAAGCGCCGGGCCAGCCTCACCGTGCTCGATGCGGTGTTCGATTGCCTCACCGCCTGGCTCGCACCGATCCTCGTCTTCACCATGGAAGAGGCCTGGCTCGATCGCCACGCGGGCGCCGGCGAGTCCGTCCACCTGCGGCTCTTCCCCGAGCTGCCGGCCGAATGGCGCGACGAAGCGCTGATGGAAAAGTGGGAGAAGATCCGGGACGTCCGTCGGGTGGTGACCGGGGCGCTGGAAATCGAGCGCAAGAACAAGGTGATCGGATCCTCGCTCGAGGCTGCACCCATCGTCGCCATCACTGACGCAGAGCTGCTCGCCTCGCTCGAGGGCATCGACTTCGCCGAAATCTGCATCACCTCGTTCATCGAGGTCGAAAAGGGCGAGGGTCCCGCCAATGCCTTCCGGCTCGACGAGCGCCCCGGCGTGGCCGTCGTGTTCCAGATGGCCGGCGGCAAGCAGTGCGCCCGCTCACGCCGCTTCTTCTCCGATATCGGCTCGGACCCCGACTACCCCGACCTCTCCGCCCGCGACGCCCAGGCCATGCGCGAACGCGCCGCGGCGGGGTTGTGAGGCTGGTGGCTCTCCGTCAGCCCCTCATCCGCCCTTCGGGCACCTTCTCCCACGAGGGGAGAAGGCGACTGTTGCGAGATCGTGCCGCATCGCCTTCTCCCTTGATGGGAGAAGGCGGCCGAGGGCCGGATGAGGGTGAGCGAGGCACCGATGAGTAAACCCGGCCTCCTCCTCTCGCTCGCGCTCCTCGTCCTCGCCTTCGCAGCCGATCGCCTGCACAAGTTCCTGCAGGTGAGCTGGGATTGCGTGCAGGTCGGCGCGGCGCGGTGCATCGATTATGCGCTGGTTCCCTCGCCCTCCCTCGCCAACTGGACCGGCGGCGAGCAGGTACCGGTGACCCCGTTCTTCGACTATGTCCTCGCCTGGAACACCGGCATTTCCTACGGCCTTTTCGGTTCCTTCCCGGTCTGGGCCATTGGCCTGCTCATGGCCGTCGCGGTGGCGCTGCTGGCGATCTGGTGGTGGCGTTCCGATTCGGCGCTGGTGCGCGCGGGCCTGGCGCTCTGCATCGGCGGGGCGCTCTCGAACGCCGTCGACCGGCTGCTCTATGGCGCCGTCGCCGACTTCTTCTATTTCCATTGGCAGGCCTGGTCGTTCTACATCTTCAACGTCGCCGACGCGATGATCACCGCCGGGGTGTTGCTGCTGATCCTCGATGTCCTGGGAATCGGCAGGCGGCGGGCTGCTGCCACTGGTACGTGAACGTATTGCCGCCCAAATCTGGCCTTAGGGGCCGGGATGCGATATAAGCGCGGGCGCGAGGGGTAAAAGGGAAGTTGGATGCGTATTGACTTGACCGGGCGGCCGTCCGCCTTGCTGGCCGCGACCCGTGCTGGCCTCCTCTCCGTCGCGCTCGTTGCAGGTCTGGCTCTTTCGGGCTGCACCACGACCGAAGGCACCAATGCCATGACCGATTTCGGCACCTTCGAGCGCGAAGTGATGACCGAGACTCTGGTCGGCCTCGGCGGCATCCCGCGCGAGGAGAAGGAAGAGCCCAAGAGCCCGCGCGCGCCGCTGGTGATGCCCAAGGACACCAAGTCCCTGCCGACCCCCACCAACGAGACCAAGGTCGCCGAACTGCCGGAGGATTCGGACAAGGTGCAGATCGACGCCACCGGCCTTTCGGAAGCCGACATTGCTCGCCTGCGCAACGCCAAGGTTGTCGATCTCCGCACCCTTTCGGGCCGGCCGCTGACCGACAAGGAAGCCCAGATCCTCACCGCCCGGATGACGGCTGCGCAGCTGAAGCCGGGTGCCCGCCCGCTCTACCTGCCGCCCGACGAGTACTTCACCACCGTCTCCGGCACCGATCTCATCTGCGCCAGCAAGACCGGCGAGCTGGTGCCGCTCGACAGCAAGGAATGCCCCGAGGAGATCCGCAAGGCCCTCAGGCGTGCCGGCCCGGTTGGCGCCGCCGGTACCGACGCCGGCAGCGGCTCGAAGGGCAAGCTGAGCGAAGACATGGTCACGCTCAGCAAGCAGAACTAACCTCCACGCCGCGCCACGAGCGCGGCGTTTCCCTTGTTGCGCCGCCCATCCGGGTCCCGCATGAAAGAAGGCCATTCGGCATGACCGACTCCGTTTCCGTTTCCCCCGCCGGCGATCGTCTCGCCAAGATCATCGCCCGGGCCGGCCTCTGCTCGCGCCGCGACGCCGAGCTCTGGATCAAGGATGGGCGCGTCTCGGTCAACGGCAAGGTGGTGAAGACCCCGGCCTTCAACGTCACCGACAAGGACAAGATCAAGGTCGACGGCGAGCCGCTGGCGGCGCGCCAGGGCACCCGCGTCTGGCTCTACCATAAGCCCGAAGGCCTCGTGGTCACCGAAAAGGACCCCGACGGCCGTCCGACCGTCTTCGACGCGCTCGAAGCGCATGGCCTGCCGCGCGTCGTCTCCATCGGCCGGCTCGACATCAACACGGAAGGACTGCTGCTCCTCACCAACGATGGCGGGTTGAAGCGTGTGCTGGAGCTTCCGGCAACCGGATGGTTGCGTAAGTACCGGGTGCGCGCCTTCGGCTCCGTCACCCAGGCCCAGCTGGACCAGCTTAAGGACGGCATCGAAGTCGACGGCATCAAGTACGGCCCCATCGAAGCCACGCTCGAGCGCGAGCAGGGCAGCAACATCTGGCTCGTCGTGGCGCTGCGCGAAGGCAAGAACCGCGAGGTCAAGAACGTCCTCGGTGCACTCGGCCTGCAGGTCAATCGCCTGATCCGCATCAGCTATGGTCCGTTCCAGCTCGGCGACCTGCCGGTCGGCGAGGTCGAGGTGGTGAGGGCCCGCGTGCTGCGCGAGCAGCTCGGCAAGCGCCTGGCCGATGAGGCCGGCGTCGACTTCGACAGCGACATGCCGGAGCAGGCGACCGCCACCGAGCGCCGCCGCGTCACCAATCCCAAGCTGCGTGCCGCTGCTCCCGGCAAGCCGCAACCCAGGCAGCGCAAGGCCATCGCCGAGTCGACCGCGCAGACCCAGTTCCGCTTCACCGATCGCGACCGCAGCCAGCCTGACGAGCCGCCACGGCAGCGCCGCGACCGCCCCGGTGGCGGTTTCGCCCAGCGCCGCGATGCGCCGACGCCTCGCGCCCGCGACGAGGCCCCGCTCCGGACCATCCACCACGAGGATGGGTCGACCAGCCAGGTCCGCATCAAAACCGAGCGCCAGCGCCCCGATCCCGAGGACCGCTCGTTCCGCGACGGCGGTGACCGTGGCCCGCGCGGCCTCGGCGGCGAACGCCCGGCCCGAAAGTTCGGCGCCAAGCGTCCACCGCGCGAGGAGGGTGCGGAGGACCGTCCGGCCCGAAAATTCTCCGAGCGTCCGAAGCGCGACTTCGGCGACCGCCCACCCCGCCGGGACTTTGGCGATCGTCCCCCGCGTCGCGAGGATGGCGACCGCCCGGCCCGCGGCCCCAAAAACGCCTTCGGCGACAAAAAGCCCTTCGGCGAGAAGCGTCCCTTCGGTGACAAAAAGCCGTTTGGCGCCAAGAAGCCCTTCGGCGACCGCCCGACCCGCGGCCCGCGTGCCGAGGGCGACGGCGGAAAGCCCTTCGCCGGCAAGCCTCGCGCTCCCCGTCCCGGCGGCCCCGCTGGTGATCGTCCCCGCGGCCCACGCCCGGACCGTCCGGCCGGCGACCGCCCGCGCGGTCCGAAGAAGCCGCGCGGCTAGACCATGCGCATCGTCGCCGGCAAGTTTCGCGGCAAGGCGCTGCTCTCGCCGTCGGACGAGAGCATCCGCCCCACCTCCGACCGCGCCCGCGAGGCCGTGTTCAACATCCTCGCCAGCCGGCTCTCACCGCATTTCGACGGGTTGAAGGTGCTGGACCTCTTCGCCGGGACCGGCGCGCTGGGGCTCGAGGCCTTGTCGCGCGGCGCCGCGAGCGTGGTCTTCGTCGATACGGGTGCCGAGGCCCGCGGCCTCATCCGCGACCATATCGAGGCCTTCGGGGCCGGGGGCATCGCAAAACTCCTCCGCCGCGACGCCACGGCCCTCGGCCCCGCTGGCACCATGGGCCCGATGGATCTCGTCTTCCTCGATCCGCCCTACGGCAAGGGCCTCGGCGAACAGGCGCTGATCTCGCTCCGCGATGGCGAGTGGCTCGCGCCCGATGCCACCATCGTGCTCGAGGAAAGCGCCGAGGTTCCGCTGAACCTGCCCCAGGGCTTCGCCCTCGACGACCGCCGCGAATACGGCGCCGCCGCCATCCACTTCATCCGCCCGGTCTGAACCCGTCGTTCGAGGAGTAGCTCCGTTTGCCGCTGTCAGCCGCTGCCTTAGCCTTTCCAATAGAGAATCTCGAGACCCTCCGACCGAGCGCCGATGATGTCATTCTGCTTGCGGGGGATATTGTCGCGTACGACGAAAAGCTAAGCGCGCTGATCAACGGTCTAGAGGCCGGCGAAAAAACGATCATGTTCGCCTTCGAGCGAATGGAACCAATGAGTGTGGTATTCGGCTCTGGCGCTGAACTAGGGCGGGCCATCGAGGCTGACTTTACCGCCGGCTATGCGCTCTCCAGCGATTGCTATTTCGAGGTGAGCGGCGGCGAGATCGTGGGCTACAGTTCGGCAAGGGATACGTTTGGGGCGTACCGCGTTCGCCGCAATCTGCTGAGTCCCAAGGAGATCGAACGCTGGGATGACGACTTTATCGCTCACCATCGGCACACTGGCGTTGGTTTTGGCGAGGCAGGGGAGGCGTACCTCAAGGAGTTGCTCCCGACCATGCCCGACGGGCGAGGCCAGAAGCTCCTCGCCAGTCTCGGTCTGGCCTAGCCGTCGTGTTCCTGCTCCTGCAGGCGCGCGTAGCAGGGCCCGAAGATAGCGTCGAACGTCACCCGGCTGGCGAGGTCGTCGCGGAGAGTTGGGTCGTTGGAGACGTAACGCCGCAACCGGTTGACCAACTCGGCTGTGCTCTGCCCCCTTGTGCAGCGGGCGAGATCGTCAACACAGGCCCGGTCCGAGCCGGTGCGCACCGAGATCAGCAGCCCCTGCGTGTAGCCCAGCATATAGGCCGCGAGCCCGATATCGGTAAGCGTCATCAGCTCGCCCGCGGAAATCTGGAAGCTGTCGGCGATCCAACCGCTGCGCACATCCTCGCAGGCGGCTTGTGCGGTCGCTGTCCAGCCGGCTGTGCCCAGCAGTACCGCCAGGGCCAAAATCGCTCTCATCCATCCCCCTCCGGGACCAACGCCGCCCCTAAGGCGTACGCGGCAAACGCCTCGAAGGCCAGCGCCCTCGAACTAAAGTGACCGGAAGATGCTAACGCGTTCGGCCGAATAGCCGCTCGATGTCGGCCTTCTTGAGCTCGACATAGGTCGGCCGGCCGTGAATGCATTGGCCCGAATGCGGGGTCTGCTCCATCTCGCGGAGGAGCGCGTTCATCTCGTCGACCCTGAGCCGCCGGCCCGACCGCACCGAGCCGTGGCAGGCCATGCGCGCGATGATGGCGTCGAGGCTGTCCCCCAAGGCTGCCGCCGAGTCCCACTCGGCGAGGCCATCGGCGATATCGCGCACCAGTCCCTCGACATCGGCCTGGCCCAGCAGCCCCGGCGTCTCGCGCACCGCTACCGCCCGCGGACCAAAGCGTTCGAGATAGAGCCCCAGCCGCTCCAGCGTCGGCGCCGCTTCCTCGAGCCGCGCGCAGTCGTCTTCGGGGAGCTCGATCACCACGGGGATGAGTTGCACCTGGCTCGCCACTGGCCCCGCCGCCAGTTGCGCCTTGAACCGCTCATAGACCAGCCGCTCATGCGCCGCATGTTGGTCGACCAGCAGCAGGCTGTCCCCGTTCTGCGCGACGATGTAGTTCTCGAACATCTGCGCCCGCGCCGTGCCGAGCGGATACTCGGCCACCACCACCTCGGGCGCCGGCTCGAACCGCGCGCTCGGCTCGGCGAAACCTGCAAAGCTGGTTGCCGCAGGTGCGGGCTCGTAGCGCGGGGCAGGGGCCGCCCGGGACTCGGGCGCGGGCCGCACCCCCTCCGCCATCTCCGGCACCCGGAACGCCTCCAGCACATCCTCGGCGACCGTGGACGAAGCGCGGTAGCCGGCCACTTCCAGCGCCTGCCCGATGGCGTTGATCACCGCGCTCCGCACCGCGCCGGCATCGCGGAACCTGAGCTCCGCCTTGGCCGGATGCACGTTCACGTCCACGTCCGCCGGGTCGACGGCGAGAAAGAGCGCGATGGCCGGGAAGCGGTCGCGGAAGATGAAATCGGCATAGGCTGCCCGTACCGCCCCCAGCAGCACCTTGTCGCGCACGGAGCGGCCGTTGACGAAGTAGAACTGGCTCAGCGAGTTGGCGCGCGAATAGGTGGGGAGACCCGCGAGCCCGGCCACCACCACCCTGTGCCGTGTGTGCGCGAGCAGCGTCGCATTGGCGGTGAAATCGGCCCCCATCACCTGCGCC
>DATCRS010000022.1:0-2212 GCA_036568845.1 Devosia sp.
TTGCAGAGTCGATGCCGACGCTGCAGCGGAACATGCCGGCCTCGGAGGCCGGCCTCTTCAACGCCGCCAAGACCGCCTATGAGGGCATGGTCACGGCCATGGACAAGGCCGTCAATCTCAGCGTCACGAGGGCCGATCTCAAGGCCCAGGAACTGGTAGACACCGCCGCCCAGCTGCGGCGCCAGGCCGACGGCATCCTCACCGAGATGATCGATCACAACCGCACCAAGCTCGCCGCAGCCGAGGCTGACGCCAATGCGATGTTCGAGACCAGCACGATGCTGCTCGTCGCCCTCCTGGTCGGCTCCGCCATCATCGCCGGCCTCGCAGCCACCTGGATCGTGGTCGGCATCAGCCGCGGGCTCAATCGGGTGAAGCAGGTGGTGAACGCGGTCGCCGTCGGCGATCTCGACCAGCGCGTCGAGATCAAGAGCAATGACGAGATCAAGGACCTCGTCACCACCGTCAATGCGATGACCGAGAACCTGCGTGCTTCGGCGGGGGTGGCCGACCAGATCGCCTATGGCGACCTCAGCACCGAGCCGAAGGTGCTCTCGGACAAGGACGTTCTGGGCCAGGCCATGCTGCGCATGGTTCATGGCCTGCGTGCTTCGGCGACCATCGCCGAGCAGATCGCCGGTGGCGACCTCACGGTCAATCCCAAGCCGCTTTCGGATCGCGACACGCTAGGGCTCGCGCTCGAGAAGATGGTGGTACGCCTGCGTGACGTCATCGCCGATGTCATTGCCTCGGCCAACAACGTCTCGGCGGGCAGCCAGGAGATGTCGGCGACGGCCGAGCAGTTGAGCCAGGGTGCGACCGAGCAGGCGAGCTCGACCGAAGAGGCATCGGCCTCGATGGAAGAGATGGCCTCGACCATCAAGCAGTCGGCCGACAATGCCAGCCAGACCGAGAAGATCGCGCGCCAGTCGGCCTCGGACGCGATTGCCTCGGGCGAAGCGGTCAGCAATGCGGTCAGCGCCATGCAGACCATCGCCCAGAAGATCATGGTGGTGCAGGAGATCGCCCGCCAGACCGACTTGCTCGCCCTCAACGCCGCCGTGGAAGCGGCCCGTGCCGGCGAACATGGCCGCGGCTTTGCGGTAGTGGCATCCGAAGTGCGCAAGCTCGCCGAGCGCAGCCAGGCCGCGGCTGCGGAAATCTCGACCCTGTCTGGCGACACGGTCAAGGCCGCACAGTCCGCCGGCGACATGCTCGGCAAGCTCGTGCCCGACATCCAGCGCACGGCAGAACTGGTCGAGGAGATATCGGCCGGCAGCCGCGAGCAGAACGCGGGCGCGGCACAGGTCAATACTGCGATCCAGCAGCTCGACAAGGTGACCCAGCAGAACACTTCGGCGGCCGAAGAGATGTCGGCCACCGCCGAGGAACTGGCGAGCCAGGCCGAACAGCTGCAGGCGGCGATCAGCTACTTCCGACTCGACCAGAAATCGGTGCAGGCGGAGCCCATCCCGGCGACGTCGCGAAGCAAGCCGAACCTGCGCGCGGCCGTGCTCGCCAAGGCGCCGCACATGCAACCGCATCGTCCAGCGGCGAGCCCGAAGACGGCGGGTAATGGCGGCTTCGACCTCGATCTCGGCGATAGCCACGACGAACTTGACGGTGAGTTCACCCGCCGCGGCGCCGCCTGAACCAAACGAATACACGAGTAAAGGGTGCCGCAGAACCAGGCGGCGCCTCAACAGTACCAGACGGCCAGGAGGCCACCCAACTATGAGACTGACTATTAAGGCGAAGCTTGCGGCTACCTTCGCCGTTGTTGTTGCACTGTCGGCCGGCAGCATGCTGATCGCCCTGCAGAACCTGGGGCAGCTCAACGGTTCGCTTCGCGAGATCGTCGATGTCCGCACTGCGAACTCGCTGTCCATGGCAGCGATGCAGGCGCGGATGGAGAGCATCGGCTCGCGTAGCCGTGCTCAGATCCTCACCGACGACGCGGCGGTCGTCGAAGAGTATGTCGGCAAGATCAACGGTGACGGCGACGCCATTCGGGCCGCCATGAAGGCGCTCGACGACAACATCAGCGATCCCGAGCAGCGGGTGCGGCTCGAGAAGCTCAACGCCAGCTTTGATGCCTATTGGCAGGCGGTGCTGGCCGCCGAGGAACCGGCGGCGGTCAACAGCGACAAGCAGGCCCTCGCCATCAGCCGCAGCGAGGGCAGCGGCGCGCTGGGTGAGGTCGAAACAACGA
>DATCRS010000023.1:0-9986 GCA_036568845.1 Devosia sp.
TCAGCGGGCACGCCAGTGCTGCTGCGCCGCAATGGCTGACGCGACCGGCGGTGTTCCTCCACCTTGCCGGCATCCTGTTCTGGGTCGGGGCGCTGCTGCCGCTCGGGCAATTGTTGCGTGAGCGCAGCGCGGTTGCCGACCACGCCCTGGCGGCGTTCTCGCGGTGGATTCCATTTGCCATCGTTCCGCTGGTCCTCTCGGGGGCGATTCTGTCCGTCGTCCAGCTCGGCTGGCCCGGTCCGCACTGGGTGAGCCCCTATGGCTTCATCCTCGCCGCCAAGCTCGGCCTGCTTGTCGCGCTGTTTGCCCTGGCGCTGGCGAATCGCCGCTGGCTCACCGCACCGGCGCTAGCGGGCAATACAGCCGGCCGGGCGCGCCTGCGCCGTTCGATCGGGGCGGAGATGGTGTTGGTCCTGCTCGTTCTCGGGCTGGTCGCCGGCTGGCGTTTCACGCCGCCGCCCCGCGCATTGGCCGCAGCCGCTGCCGCCGCAGCCGAACCACGGTCGGTCCACCTCATGGATGCCGAGATCATGGCCACGGTAACGGTAACGCCCGGTCGCGCCGGCCCGGTGACTGCCGGGATCGAGATCACCGACTCGGATGGCGTGCCGAGGGACGCGCAGTCCGTCACCCTGATCCTCGCCGCGCCGGATCTCGGCATCGAGCCGCTGCGGCGCGAGGCCATGGCGCGGAACGGAGAATTTCACGTGGAGGGCCTCACTATCCCGATCCCCGGCAGGTGGCAGATCGAGGTCGATGTGCGCCTCAGCCGGTTCGAACTCCACCGCCTGGCGTCCGAAATCGCCATCCGCCAGTGAGCGGGTCGACGAGAAATGGTGACCTCGGCAGGAATCGAACCTGCGACCAATAGCTTAGAAGGCTACTGCTCTATCCGCTGAGCTACGAGGCCGTGCGCACCGTTTAGCGCAACTCGACGGGCTTGTCAGGGGAGGGCGCGGGTGCTTTCGCGGATGATGAGGTCGCTGCGCAGGATGATCCGCCGCGGCGCCCCCGGGGCGGCGGCCCCCTCGAGGATGTCGATCAGCGAATCCGTCACCAGCCGGCCGATCTGCTCGCGCGGCTGCCGCATGGTGGTCAGCCGCGGGTAGAACTGCGAGGCGACGGTGATGTCGTCAAAGCCGATCACCGAGATATCGCGCGGACACTCCACGCCGGCATCGCGCAGTGTGGAGATGAGGCCAATGGCCATTTCGTCATTGGCCGAAAAGACCGCCGTGGGCAGCTCGCTGGATTTGAGCATGGCCTGGGCGGCGGCGATTCCGGTCTCCATCGAATAGTCGCCCGGGAACAGCCATTCGGGGCGCACCTCGAGCTTGGCCCGCCGCATGGCGTTCTGGAAGCCGATCAGGCGCGGGTTGGGCTCGGCGTTGCGCGAGGGGCCGATTATGTGCCCGATCTTCCGATGCCCCAGCCCGATGAGATAGGCGGTGGCGCGCTCGGCCGCCTCGAGATTGTCCATCAATACGGCGGCGACATCGGCCTTGGGTACCTCGTCGAAGGAGACGACGAGCGGCACGTGTCCGTCCGGCATGGCGAGTACCTGCAGCAGCGCAGTGTCAACGCCACCGTCGAAGAGCAGCAGCCCGTCGGCCCGGCTCGAGAGGAAGTAGTCGTTGAGCAGCCGTGAGGCGTCACCAGCGAAACGGTTGGCGACCAGTACGCCGTAGCCCCGTAGCGCAGCCTCGTCGACCACCGCGTCCAGCACGTTGGAATAGAACGGATTTCCAATGTCGGGCAGGGCGATGAGAATTGTGCGCGCAGCGCGCAACCGCAGCGAACGCGCCGCCTGATTGATGGTATAGCCGGTCTCGCGGACGGCCTGGGTGACTCGCTCGCGCGTCGCTTCGGAGACCCTTTCCGGATTGCTCAGCACGCGGCTCACCGTTGCCGCAGACACCTTGGCCTGCCGGGCAACGTCCTGAATCGTCGGCACTTTCCTGGTGGTGACCATGCGCTGCCGCGCCCCTCTCGCCGCGCTCCCCAACACCTGTCTAATTGGAACTTGACATGCGTGCAAGGAATGTCTGAAATGCGTGCAATCGATTGCACCCATCGATCCAAGGGGGCTGTGTAATCGATTACATGCAGAACGCCGCAGGCCCGCTCGGGAATGTCTTTGCGGCTTATGCTTCGCACGGGGCATTCGCCCCAAGTGACCGTTGGGAGGACTTTCTCATGAAGAAGTTTGCAGTGGTTGCCGCGCTGGCAACCGCTTTCATGGGGTCGACTGCCGTTAAGGCCGTCGATCTCGAAGTGACGCATTGGTGGACCTCGGCCGGTGAGGCCGCTGCCGTCGCCGAGTTTGCCCGCGTTTTCGAAGAGCAGACCGGCAATCACTGGGTGGATAGCGCTCTGTCCGGTTCGGGCACCGGTGCCAACCCCGTGATCATCAGCCGCATCATCGGCGGCGATCCGATGGGCGCGACCCAGATGAACACCGGCCGCGATGCCGAGGAGCTCATCCAGGCCGGCCTCATGCGCGATCTCACCGATATCGCCAACGAGATGAAGATCGAGGACTTCTACGTCGACAAGTCGCTCCTCGAGCCCTGCACCTACGAAGGCAAGATCTACTGCTTCCCGGTGAACATTCACTCGTGGGACTGGCTGTGGCTCTCCACCAAAGCCTACGAGAAGATCGGCGAGCCGGTCCCCAAGGACTGGAACGAGTACGTCGCTTCGTGGCCGAAGCTCAAGGAAGCCGGCATCCTGCCGTTCGGTCTTGCGACCGGCTGGCCGATTTCGGGCGTCCCCGGCGTGCTGATGTCGGGCCTCGGCGGCAGCGACCTGGTGCTCGCCATCAACCGTGACAAGAGCGGCGACGCCGTTCGCGGTCCGGAATTCCGCAAGGTGGCGGAAGCCATGGATGCGCTCCGCAAGGAGATCTCGCCGGACATGATGGTTCCGTCCTTCGGCGACGTCGGCAACCAGATCCTCGCGGGTGAAGCGGCGGGCAACATCCACGGCGACTGGCTGCAGGGCGATCTGCAGGTCGCTGGCGGTGTGCCTGGCAAGGACTACGAGTGCCTCCCGGCCCTCGGCCTCGGCGACCAGCTGACCGGCGGCGGCGACGCCTTCTACTTCCCGGTTCTGCCGGAAGGTACCGATCCGGCGGTGATCCAGGCTCAGACCGATCTCGCCAAGCTCCTGATCTCTCCGGAAGCCCAGCTCGCCTTCAACCTGAAGAAGGGCTCGATGCCGATCCGCCTCGACGTCGACCTGTCCAAGGCGAACGCGTGCATGCAGAAGGCGATCAAGCTGCTCGGCAACGGTCTCCTGCCGTCGGGCGACTTCGCGCTCTCGAGCGATACCCAGCAGCAGCTGCAGGATCTCAACATCGAGTTCCTCGACGATGACTCGATCACCGTCGACGACTACGTCGCCCGCTACGCCGAAATCATCGAGCAGGCCGACTGATCTCGTCGCCTGCCGATCGGATCGGCTAGACTGAAGAAGAAGCGGCCGGCTTCGACCAAGCCGGCCGCCAATGCTCTGGGAGACGCATTCACATGGCGGACACTGCTGTCCAAACGGCGGAAAGAACGCGCGCGCCTGGCGCCTCGCGTGTCCTCTACAATACCTTCATTCGAAATCTCTCCGCCAAGATTGCGGCCGCTCCGATGGTCCTGACCGTGCTGGTCGTGTTCATCGGCTGCACCATCTGGACGGTCTACTACTCGTTCACCGCATCCCGTCTGCTGCCGAACAACAAGCTTGTCGGCTTCGACCAGTACGAACGGCTGTTCGCCACGGCGCGCTGGAATGTGTCAGTCACCAACCTCATCATCTATGGCTCGCTGTCGCTGGTCTTCACGCTGACGATCGGCTTCGTGCTTGCCGTGCTGATGGATCAGAAGATCCGCTTCGAAAGCGCCTTCCGCACCATCATGCTCTACCCGTTCGCGCTGAGCTTCATCGTGACCGGCCTCGTCTGGCAATGGATCATGAACCCTACGCTGGGCCTGCAGGGCACGCTGCGGAACATGGGCTGGTCGAGCTTCACCTTCGACTGGCTCAACAATCCCAAGATGGTGCTCTACGCCATCCTCATTGCCGGGCTCTGGCAGGGCGTCGGCTTCACCATGGTGTTGCTGCTCGCCGGCTTGCGCAGCGTCGATGAGGAAATCTGGAAGGCGGCCCGGATCGACGGCATCCCGACCTGGCGGACCTATATTTCCATCGTCCTGCCGATGATGCGCGGCGTGCTGGTCACCTCGGTGGTGCTGATCGGTTCGGGCATCGTGCGCCTCTACGACCTGGTCGTGGCGCTCACCGACGGCGGCCCGGGCATCTCATCGGAAGTGCCGGCCAAGTACGTCTACCAATACATGTTCAGCGGCGGCAATCTCGGCCAGGCGCTGGCCGCGTCCACCATGATGCTGGTGACCGTGCTCATCATCGTCATCCCGTGGGCCTATCTCGAATTCGGCGGAAAGGGTCGCCGCTCATGAGCCAGACAACAACCATGACGGGCTCGGGCCCAGTAACGCGCTCGGGAGTCGAGCCCAGCGGCCCCAGGCCCAAGCCGTTCTTCACCCCGCCGCGGATCATCCTCTACACGGTGCTGGTCTTTGCCTGCATCTACTTCCTGTTCCCGCTCTACGTGATGATCGTGACGTCGTTCAAAACGATGCCCGAGATCCGTTTCGGCAACATCTTCGCCCTGCCGGCCCAGTGGACCGGCGAGGCCTGGATCAAGGCCTGGACCAGTGCCTGCACCGGCCTCACCTGCCAAGGACTCTCGCCGGGGTTCTGGAACTCGGTGAAGATCACCGTTCCCTCGACGATCGTCTCGATCTTCATTGCGGCGGTGAACGGCTACGCGCTGGTCAATTGGCGCTTCAAGGGTTCTGAGCTCTTCTTCGCCGTCCTCATCTTCGGCTCGTTCATCCCCTACCAGGTGTTCCTCTACCCGCTGGTCGTCATCACCCGCGAGCTGGGCATTTTCGGCAGCCTCTGGGCCGTCATCCTGGTCCACACCATCTTCGGCATGCCGATCCTGACGCTGCTCTTCCGCAACTACTTCGCGTCGTTGCCGCAGGAGCTGTTCAAGGCGGCGCGCGTCGATGGGGCAGGGTTCTGGCGCATCTTCTTCGAGATCATGCTGCCCATGTCGCTGCCGATCTTCGTGGTGGCGCTGATCCTGCAGATCACCGGCATCTGGAACGACTTCCTGTTCGGCGCCGTCTTTGCCGGCACGCAGAACTATCCGATGACCGTGCAGCTCAACAACATCGTGAACTCCGCTCAGGGTACGCCCGAGTACCACGTCAACATGGCCGCCACGATCCTCACCGGCCTCGTGCCACTCATCGTCTACTTTGTCTCCGGCAAGCTGTTTGTTCGCGGCGTCGCCGCCGGCGCCGTGAAGGGATAAAATCGTATGCACAGCGTTTCCATCAAGGACGTCAGCCTCAACTTCGGCCATGTGAAGGTCCTGCAGTCCCTCGATCTCGACATCAACCAGGGTGAGTTCCTCGTCCTGCTCGGCCCCTCGGGCTGCGGCAAGTCGACCCTGCTCAACTGTATCGCCGGCCTGCTCGACGTCTCCGGAGGACAGATCTGGATCGACGGCAAGAACGTCACCTGGGAAGAGCCCAAGGATCGCGGCATCGGCATGGTGTTCCAGTCCTACGCGCTCTATCCACAGATGACCGTGGAGCGGAACCTCTCGTTCGGCCTGCGCGTCGCGGGCATGAAGAAGGACGAGATCGAGCAGCGCGTCGCCCGTGCGGCGGAAATCCTGCAGATCCAGCCGCTGCTCAATCGCAAGCCGGCAAATCTCTCGGGCGGCCAGCGCCAGCGTGTGGCCATCGGCCGTGCGCTGGTCCGCGACGTCGACGTGTTCCTCTTCGACGAACCGCTCAGCAACCTCGACGCCAAGCTCCGCTCGGACCTCCGCGTCGAGATCAAGCGGCTGCACCAGCGGCTCAAGAACACCATGATCTACGTGACACACGACCAGATCGAGGCGATGACGCTGGCCGATCGCATCGCGATCATGAAGGATGGCATCATCCAGCAGCTGGCCGATCCGCACACCATCTACAACAAGCCGGTGAACCTCTTCGTCGCCGGCTTCATCGGCTCGCCGACGATGAACTTCCTTTCGGGCTCGCTGGAGGGTACCGGCCTGGCCATCGAGAATGCATCGATCTCGCTGGGCGGCTACAAGTTCATCGACGCGCCGGCCGGCAAGAAGAATGTCGTGCTCGGCATCCGCCCGGAACATATCAGCGTCGGCGAGGATGCCCGCAAGATGCCGTTCCAGATGGAGAGCGAGATCGAGATCGTCGAGCCGATGGGTTCCGACACCATCGCCTGGACCAAGATCGGTGGGCAGTCGCTCACCTTCCGCGCCGCCTCCGAGGTCCATCTCGAACCCGGCCAGAAGGTGACGATCGGCTTCGACCCGGCCCGCGGCTCGGTGTTCGACGCCGAGAGCGGCAACCGCATCTGACGCATCGGAGCAGTGCATCTTACCGGGCGCCGAGAGCGGCGCGCCGCGCGATGCGATAGTGGGCTCAGCCAACTACCGACCCGCTCCGGCCGAACTCCGGGGCGGGTCGGTCACGACAAAGAGGCAGTATATGGACTTCTCCTACCAGCTCTACAGCTCGCGGAACTTTCCGCCGGTGGACGCTGTGCTCGGCCGGCTGGCCAAGCTCGGCTACAAGCAGGTCGAAGGTTTCGGCGGGCTCTATGCCGACGCCGAAGGCCTGGCGCAGAGCCTCAGGACGCACGGCCTCAGCATGCCCACCGGCCATTTCGGCCTCACCCAGCTTCTCGATACCGACGCGGCCCTGAAGACGGCCGAAACCCTCGGCATGCGGGTGCTCTATTGCCCCGCCATCCCGAAGGAAGACCGGGCCCAGGGCGACGAGAAGTGGGTGGAGCTGGGCGAAACCCTGGCACGCCTTGGGGAAACCTTCCGCCGGCGCGGTTTCGGCTTCGGCTGGCACAACCACGATTTCGAGTTCAAGCCCACGGCCAGCGGCAAGCTGCCGATGGACATCATCCTTGCGACGGCCCCCAACAATGACTGGGAGATGGACGTCGCCTGGGTGGTGAAGGGCGGCCACGATCCCATCGAGTGGATGAAGAAGTTCGGTCCCCGCATCAATGCCGTGCACGTCAAGGACATCGCTCCGGCCGACGAAGCGACCGACGAGGACGGCTGGGCCGATGTCGGCCACGGCACGATGGACTGGACGGCGCTGCAGCAGGCCATCAAGACCCACACCAATGCCCGATATTGGGTCATGGAACACGACAACCCATCGGACGATGCGCGGTTCGCGCAACGCTCGATCGAGACGGTTTCCGCCTGGAAGTAAGGACGAACAATGGATATCGGATTTCAGCTTTTCAGCGCCCGCAATTACCCGCTGGCCGACGTGCTCAAGAAGGTCAAGGCGCTGGGCTACAGCCATGTCGAAGGTTATGGCGCGCTCTATACCGACCCCAAGGCTCTGAAGGCGCAGCTCGATGCCAACGGGCTCACCATGCCGACCGCGCATATCAGCCTGGGCGACCTGCGGAACACCGACTACACGCTGAAGCTTGCCGAGACTCTCGGCATCAAGGTCGTCGTCTGCCCCTGGCTGGCCCCGACCGAACGGCCGATGACCGCGGACGGCTGGCGCCAGTTCGGCGAAGACCTGCAGGCGATCGGCAGGCCGTTCCAGGATGCTGGCCTCACCTTCGGCTACCACAACCACGATTTCGAGTTCGCCACCTTCGACGGCAAGTACGCCATGGACCTGCTGCTCGAGGCCGGCTCGGCGCTGAACGTCGAGGCCGACGTCGCCTGGATCGTCCGCGGCAAGGCCGATCCGGCCGCCTGGCTCGAAAAGAACGGCGACCGCATCATCGCCGTCCACGTCAAGGACATCGCCCCGGCGGGCGAGAATGCCGACGAGGACGGCTGGGCCGATGCCGGCCATGGCGTCGTGCCGTGGAAGCAGCTCTGGCCGGTGGTCCGTTCGAAGACCAAGGCAGGCTACTTCATCGCCGAACACGACAATCCCAACGATATCGACCGCTTTGCCAGCCGGTCGATCGCCTTCATCAAGTCCCTCGGAGCCTAAAATGGCAAAGACCTACGGCGTCGGCATCATGGGTGCCGGCAATATCTCGTCGGCTTACCTGCGGCTCGCGCCGCTGTTCAGGAACCTCGAAGTCCGCGGCGTGGCCGACGTGCTGCCCGAAGCGGCGCAGAAGCGGGCCGAGGAGTTCGGCGTCAAGGCGCATACGCCTGACGAGCTGCTCAAGAATTCCGAGATCGACGTCATCGTGAACCTCACGGTGCCGGCCGCCCACTACAAGGTGACCACCGACATCCTTTCGGCCGGCAAGCATGCCTATTCCGAAAAGCCGTTCGTGCTCTCGGTCGAAGAGGGCAAGGCGATCAAGAAGCAGGCCGACGAGCGCGGCCTCAAGGTCGGCTCGGCGCCCGACACCTTCCTCGGCGGCGCTCACCAGCAGGCCCGCGCCATCATCGACTCGGGCAAGGTCGGCAAGATCGCCTCGGGCACGATGCACATCATGGGCCGGGGCATGGAGCACTGGCACCCCAATCCGGACTTCTTCTTCCAGCCCGGCGGCGGTCCGATCCTCGACATGGGGCCGTACTACATTACCGATCTCATCAGCCTCATCGGCCCGATCAAGCGCGTCACCGCCTTTACCGGCATGGCCCGCACCGAGCGCGAGGTGACGACGCCGGGCTCGCCCTACCTTGGCACCAAGATCAAGGTCGGCACCCCGACCACGATCCACTCCATCCTCGAGTTCCACAACGGTGCCATCGTCACGCTGGGCGCGAGCTGGGACGTCATCAGCCACGGCCACCACAATATCGAGCTCTACGGCACCGAGGGCTCGGTCTATGTGCCCGATCCGAACTTCTTCAACGGCGACGTGCTGATCACCGACCGGGAAGGCGTCAAGGAGAAGGTGACCCCGTGGGATCACCCGCTCGGCGTTGCCAACCAGGGTCTCGACACGGCCACTCCGCGCGCCAACTACCGCAATGCCGGCCTTGCCGACATGATGGATGCGTTCGAGACCGGCCGCCACGCCCGCTGCGATATCGACACGGCGCTGCATGCCATCGACGTCATGGTCTCGATCCTCAAGGCCGGCGAAACGGGCGAGGTGATCACCCTCTCGACCACCTGCGAACGCCCCGCCGCCCTGGGTCCCGACGAAGCGCGGGCGCTGTTGCGGTAGGGACCGACATGAAACTCATCACGGGATGGCTGACCTGCAGACCGGGCACCCGCGACGAGTTTCTCGCCCGAATGAAGGCGCCATCGGAGGAGACGCGCCGGGAACCCGGTTGCGTCTTCTTCGAGTACCACCCGCATGCCGACAAGCCGGACGTCGTCGTCCTCATCGAGGGGTTCTACGACGCGGCCGCGCATGAAGCGCACCGGCATACGCCGCACATGGCGGTGATGCAGGCGGAGGTCCGCCGGCTTCTGGTCAAGCTGCGGCTTTGCTACGCGGTAACCGAGGAGTCGACCTGGGAAGAGTACGACTTCGTCGCCAACCCTCCCGGACCATGGAAGCCTTGATGTGTGGCAGTGTTGCACGGCCAAGCGCCTGCGCTGCCTTGACAGTTCAGCGCCGACAGGGAAGGTAAGCCCCTGACATGTCAGCGGGCACAACTGCTAGCAAACACCGTATCTTCGCATCTTGAGGTACGTACACAATTGCTGGCCGCAAAACGGCCGGTGCGGCGTTATGAGGAGGAACATCTATGAAGACGATCAAGGGGCCGGCCATCTTCCTGGCCCAGTTCGCGGGCGACAAGGCCCCGTTCGATACGCTCGACAATATCTGCAAGTGGGCGGCCGATCTCGGCTACAAGGGGGTGCAGATCCCGACCTGGGCGTCGCACTTCATCGACGTCGAAAAGGCGGCGACCTCGAAGGCCTATGCCGACGACCTCAACGGCC
>DATCRS010000024.1:0-3498 GCA_036568845.1 Devosia sp.
GATGGGTCCTCGCGTCGGAGCGCGAGGATGACGGCGGGTGGAGATGGCAGGAGCGCAAATTTCAGGCACTCCTCTAGCGCCAACGCTTACGCGGCTTTCAGATTGGCCTGCGCCTCGGCGGCCTTGCTGAGCTTCTGGTCGGTGGCGACTTCTTCCTTGAGGGTCGCGTCGAGCAGCGAGACCATCTCGGACTTGCCCAGCTGCTGCGCCCAGGCCTTGAGCGTGCCGTAGCGGGCGATCTCGTAGTGCTCCACCGCCTGGGCGGACGAGATCAGGCCGGCGTCGAGCGCCTGGGTGCCCTTGAACTCGTCCATGATGCTCTTGCCTTCCTCGAGAATGCCGAGGATGGCGTCGCAGGTCTTGCCGCGGGCGGCCTTGCCGAGCAATTCGAACACCTGCTCGAGCCGGTCGATATGACCTTCGCTTTCTTCAGCATGCTGCTCGAAGCTGGCCTTGAGGTCGGCCGACTGCGCGGCCTTGGCCATCTTGGGCAGCGCCTTCACGATCTGCTTTTCGGCGTAGTAGATGTCCTTGAGCGTATCAAGGAAGAGGTCGTCGAGGGTCTTTTCGGCAGCCACTTTCTATCTCCAGTGCATGAGGGATTCGCGCCGGAAGGCGCTCCCGGAGTCAATTTCGCGAGACGCGGAAGGTTCCTCGTGGGTGCCGGCGCTACAAAACTCTGTCACCGCTTAAGCTTGTCTGAACCCGTCCCCGCTAGGCTCGGCGCCATGAGCTATGCCGAGGGGATCGCCGCGCCCGGAGCCGAACCGCGCACCGATGCCGGGGCGCCGGTTTCGACCGTCCCCTATCGCGATGGCTATTTCGGCCTCGCCGGGCTCTGCCTGGGATGGATCGGCGTCATGGCACTGCGGCCGGAGCCGCTCTTCGGCGCCTGGATCGTGCTGCTCAGCACGGTCCTGCCAATGCTGGCCCTGGAGCTCCGCCGGGCGCCGCGGCCGGAGCGCCGGAAGCAGGGGCTTGGTTTGCTCGCGTGGGTCACCGGCGTCGTCGTCGCCACGCTGCCGTTCCTGCTGTTCCATGTGCAGGGGAGCGAACCCTCCCTTTGGGTGGTCGCCTGGTTCGTCGCGGCCCCGGCCTTTCTCTTACGGTTTGCCATCGAATGGGTCCGCAACGGGGCCCTGGCGGGCGGGTTTCCCGCGATGCTCGGGCGACGGCTGCTGGCGCGAGACTGGCAGAGTATCGCCCACCTCGCCGCACCGGCTCGACTCTGGGCGCTGAAAGCGATCTTCATTCCGCTCTATGGATTGAGCCTCCTCGCCCTCGTTGCCATGGCGCTCGCCGCCAAGCCGGCAGGCCCGCTGGACTGGCTGATGCTGGCATTGATCTTCGCCTATACGATCGATCTCGCCTTCGGCCTTGCCGGCTACATCTTCGCATCGACGGACCTGGCGCCAACGATGCGCTCGACGCAGCACCGGCTCGTCGGCTGGGTGGTCTGCCTTGCCTGCTACGCGCCGGTCTATACGCATTGGCCGGCGTTTCAGGCCGTGGTGCACTCGGAGATCCGCTGGCCGTCAACGCTCGTGGCCGATCCCATCGGCATCGCGGTCGCGGCTGCCATGGTGACCCTGCTCGCGCTCTATGTCTCAGCGACGGTGGTCTTCGGCCTCCGCTTCTCCAATCTCTCGAACCGGGGCGTGGTCGCGGCAGGGCCCTACCGGCTGATGAAGCATCCGGCCTACTTCGCCCATGTGGCCAATGCCTGGATCATCACGCTGGTGCTGATGCCCGCGGCAGGGATCGAACTCGGCTTGGTGCAGTGGGCCGTGCCCTTCGCCTTCACGTTCCTCTACTGGGCGCGCGCCCGGACCGAGGAGATGCACCTCAACGAAGATCCCGAATACGTCGCTTATGCGAGTTGGATCGCCCGGCACGGCATCGTCGCGCGGATGAGGCGGGTGGTCGGGTTCTAGGCCGCCAGATCGGCGACGACGGCGTCGAGCACCGGCCAGCCCTTGTCGGTGACGCGGATGAAGCCGTTGGGCAGGGTTTCGACGAAGCCGATGGACTTGAGCTCGTTGATCTGCACGTCGGAAATCTTGCGGCCCGAGAGCTTGGTGAAGCGTGCCGGGTCGATGCCTTCGCGCAGGCGGAGGCCCATCACGAGCAGCTCGTCGCCCTCTTCTTCCCAGCTGAGGATATCGTCGGTGACGAGGCCGTGGCCGCGCGCCAGCACCTTCTTCTGCCACTCGAAGGGCAGCTTCTCGGCGGCCGTGGCGTGGCGCTGGTTATCGATGAGTAGACGGCCGTGGGCGCCCGGGCCGATGCCGACATATTCCCCATAGCGCCAGTAGAGCAGGTTGTGCCGGCTCTCCTGCCCAGGGCGGGCGTGATTGGAAATCTCGTAGGCCGGCAGGCCCGCCTTGGCGGTGAGCTCCTGGGTCAGCTCGTAAAAGTCGGCACTCAGCTCCTCGTCCGGCATCTTCAATTTGCCGGCGTTGAAGAGGTCGTAGTAGCGCGTGCCCATCTCGATGGTGAGCTGGTAGAGCGAGAGGTGACCCTGGGCGAGCCAGAGTGCCTCGGTGAGCTCGTCCTGCCATTCGTCGAGCGTCTGGCGCGGGCGGGCATAGATGAGATCGAAGCTCGAACGCGGGAAGATGGACTGCGCCAGCCGCACGGCGGCGATCGCCTCGTCGACCGTGTGACGGCGGCCGAGCTCGGCCAGCGGGCCTTCGCGCAGCGACTGCACGCCGAGTGAGACGCGGTTGACGCCGGCGGCCTTGTAGCCGCGGAAACGGTCGGCCTCGACCGAGGTCGGATTAGCCTCGAGCGTCACCTCGACGTTGCGGTCGATTTCCCAGTGCGCGCCGATAGCATCGAGGATGCCGGAGACCGAGCGCGGGTCCATCAGCGAGGGGGTGCCGCCGCCGAAGAAGATCGAGTTGACCATGCGGCCCGGCACCAGGCGGGCGTAGTGCGCGATCTCGCGGGCATAGGCCTCGACATAAGACGGCTCGTCGAACTCGCCGCGATGGACGTGCGAGTTGAAATCGCAATAGGGGCACTTGGCGGCGCAGAACGGCCAGTGGACATAGATGCCGAAAAGGCCGTTGCCGCGGCCGATGTTGTCAATGCTCAATGCCGCCTCCGAGGACGTCGTCGACGAACTTCACAAAGGCGCGGGCGCGATGACTCAATCCGGTCTGGCCAGGCAAGTAGGAATGCTTGGTCTCGGACGGCATCTCGCCGAAGGTGATGTCGTAGCCATCGGGCATGAAGACCGGATCGAAGCCGTGGCCCATGTCGCCGCGCGGCGGCCAGACGATGGTGCCCTCGACCTTGCCGACATAGAGCTGGTCGCGGCCATCCGGATGGGCGAGGCAGAAGGTGGCGTTGAACGAGCCGCGGCGCTCGGACGGGCTCTGCGCACCGGCGGCCTGCAGTGCGTCCTCGACCCGCCGCATGCCGATGCGGAAATCGCGACCATTGGCCGTCTCGGCCCAGTTGGCGGTGTAGACGCCCGGCTGGCCACCCAGC
>DATCRS010000025.1:0-8785 GCA_036568845.1 Devosia sp.
CCGAAATAGTGGCGTTCGAACTGCCGCACCCGCATGCGATACACGTCATAGAAGCGGTACCGCCGGGCCTCGACATAGAGCAGCAGCGACACGAGCAGCAACGCAAAGAGCAGCACGCCGTGATGCGCCGCCGGCGTTGATAGCGATACAGAGAGCAGGGCGGCGGTAACGGTGATGGCCCAGTTGCTGGTCTGATCGAGCCGGTTGCGCCAGCTCGTCATCCGCGCCATCTCGGCGCGATAGTAGTGTACCATCGCGTTGGTCGCTTCGGCCGAATTGCTCGGCAACGCGGCCCGGGCTGCTGGGAGGACGGGTTCTTCCATGTCGCTTGAGGACGCTTTCGGGCCGAATGGTTCCCTCGCCGCGAAAATATTCTCTACTGGCAGTGAGCTTGCTCGTCTGCCACCTTGGCCGCCGCGCTGGGGAGACGAAGGCTGATGACGACCGCGCAGGTTCTGTCGTTCGCGGTGATTGCCGTATTGATGGCGGCCTTCATCTGGGGCCGGTTCCGCTATGACATCGTGGCCGCTGCTGGGCTGCTGGTGGCCGTGCTGGTCGGAATCGTGCCGCCCGAAGCGGCCTTTTCGGGCTTTGCCAACGACATCGTCATCATCGTCGGGTCGGCCCTGATCGTCTCGGCCGCGGTATCGCGCTCGGGCATCATGGAGATCGCTCTGCAGCGCTACGCGCCCAACGTGTCCTCGCCGCGCGTCCAGCTCCTGATTCTCGTTGCCGTGGTCGCCGCCCTCTCCGCCTTCGTCAAGAACATCGGCGCATTGGCGATCATGATCCCCATCGCCTTCCAGATGGCGCGTCGTTCCAATGTGTCGCCCTCGATGTTCCTGATGCCGATGTCGTTCGCGGCATTGCTGGGTGGTCTCATGACCCAGATCGGCACCTCGCCCAACATCATCGTCTCCCAACTCCGCCGGGACCTGACCGGCACCAGCTTCCAGATGTTCGACTTCACGCCCGTCGGTCTGGCATTGAGCCTTGCCGGCATCGTGTTCCTCGCACTCTTCTACTGGCTGCTGCCGGCCCGCAGCCGCGAAGGACTGGCGGTGAGCGAGGCGATGGCAATCCGCAACTATACCACCGAGGCCACGGTGGAAGCGGATGCGGCGGTGATCGGCAAGACCGTCGCCGAGCTGCAGAAGATGGCTGGTGGGCGAGCCATGGTTACCTCCATCATCAGCGCCCACGGCCGCAAGCGGAAGCCGCTCCCCGACGCGGTCCTCAGGCTGGGCGATCGCCTCATCCTCGAAGGCGAGCCCGAGGCGCTGGACGCCATGGTGGAACAGGGTGACCTGACCATGGGCGATCGCGAACACGACCGGCGCGCCGAGATCGCGGCCATCGAGGCCATCATCGGCCCAAATTCCGACCTCATCGGCAGCACGGCGAGCGAGTTCGCGCTGTTCGAACGCACCGGCATCAACCTTCTGGCCGTAGCGCGCCGCGAGCGGCGCTTTTCCGAGCGGTTGAGTCAGATCCGGTTCGAGGCCGGCGACATCGTCTTGTTGCAGGGCAATCGCGACCAGATCGGCGAGCAGTTGCGCGCGCTCGACTGCCTGCCGCTGGTCGAGCGCAACCTCAAGCTTGGCGCCGTGCGCAACCGCTTGCTACCGGTCGGCATCCTCGCTGCCGCGATGGTCATCACCGCGTTCGGGCTCCTGCCGGTCGCCGTCGCCTTCTTCGCGGCGGCCGTGATCATGATCGCGACCCGTACCCTGCCGCTGCGCGACATCTACGGCCAGCTCGACGGTCCCATCCTCTTGATGCTGGCCTGTCTCATCCCGGTATCGGACTCGCTGCGGACGACCGGCGCCACCGATCTCATCGCCATGTTCCTCTCGGACATTTCGACCGGCCTGCCGCCCTTCGCCGCGCTGACCCTCATTATGCTGGCGGCGATGGCGGTGACGCCCTTCCTCAACAATGCGGCCACGGTGCTGGTGATGGCGCCCATCGCCGCGACCTTCGCCGGCGACCTCGGCCTCAGGCCCGAAGCCTTTCTGATGGCGGTGGCGATCGGCGCCGGCTGCGACTTCCTCACCCCCATCGGCCACCAGTGCAACACGCTGGTGATGGGCCCGGGTGGCTATCGCTTCGGCGACTACTGGCGCCTCGGCCTGCCGCTCTCGATCCTCGTCGTCCTCATCGCCGTGCCGCTGCTGCTGGTCGTATGGCCGGTGGCTTAGTGTCAGGGGCCGGAGAGGCCGCGGGGTACTCTCAGCCGCCGGTGACGCTCATGTGCCGCCCAACCGTGCCTTGGACTGCGCCCCGATCGAGCACGAAGTCATGGCCCTTGGGCTTGAGTTGCATCGCACGGTCGAGCGCCGCGTCGAGGGCGTCGGGCCCACCCTCGCGCAAGGCGGCGCGGAGGTCGACCATGTCTTCCTGCCCCAGGCACATGTAGAGCTGGCCGGTGGCGGTCAGTCTCACGCGGTTGCAGCTCTCGCAGAAATTGTGACTCATCGGCGTAATAAAGCCGAGCAGGCCGTTGGTTTCCTTGACGAAGTCGTAGCGCGCCGGACCGCCGGTGCGGTGATCGGCCGCCTCCAGCGTGAAATCGCGCTTCAACCGCTCGCGCAGCTCCCGGAGCGGCAGATAATTCTCGATACGGTCGATCTCGACCTCGCCCAGCGGCATGCCTTCAATCAACGTCAGACCGAAGCCGCGGCCATGCGCCCAATGGATCATGGGGACGATCTCGTCGTCGTTGACCCCGCGCATCGCCACCATGTTGATCTTGATCTTGAGGCCGGCTTCCACCGCCGCATCGATGCCGTCGAGGACATCGCCCATCCGGCCGCGCCGGGTGATCTCGGCGAACTTTCTCTCATCGAGCGTGTCGAGCGAGACATTGATCCGCCGGACCCCCGCCGCCGCGAGACCCGCCGCGTGGCGCCGCAGTTGGCTGCCGTTAGTGGTGACTGTGAGCTCGTCGAGCCCTTCGCCGAGATGGCCGCCGATGGTTTCAACCAGCTCCATGATGTCGCGCCGCACCAGCGGCTCGCCGCCCGTCAGCCGCACCTTCTTCACGCCGCGGCGCACGAAGGCGGAGACGATGGTCTCGATTTCCTCGAAACTCAGCACCTCATTGCGTGGCAGGAAGGTCATGTGCTCGGCCATGCAATAGGTGCAGCGGAAGTCGCAGCGGTCGGTGACCGAAACGCGCAAATAGGTGATCGCCCGGCCATAGCGGTCGATGAGCCGGCCGGTGGGTTCGAGATCGCGCTGCTTGAGGAGGGTGGTCGCCATTGGCGCAATCATAGCGGCAGCGCCGCCAAACAGAAAGGGCGGCCATCGCTGACCGCCCCTGACAGGAGTTCACGGCTTCGCGTGGCGAGCTACTGGTTGACGACCACCAGCGCGCCGACCTTCACGCGGTTGTAGAGGTCGATGACGTCATCATTGACCATGCGGATGCACCCCGAGGACACGGCCTGACCGATGGTCCAGGGCTCCGACGTGCCATGGATGCGGTAGAGCGTCGAACCGATGTAGAGCGCACGGGCGCCGAGCGGATTGTCCGGGCCGCCCGGCATATAGGCCGGCAGGTCGGGGACGCGCTTGCGCATCTGCGCCGGCGGGGTCCAGCCCGGCCACTCAGCGGTGCGGGTGATGCGGTGCTGGCCCGACCAGCGGAAGCCGTCGCGGCCAACGCCGATGCCATACTTCATGGCCTTGCCGTCTTCGAGCACCAGATAAAGGCGGCGCTCGCTGGTCTCGACGATGATGGTGCCGGGCTTGTACTTGCCCGAATAGGCGACGATTTCCTTCTTGATCGGGCTGCCGCCGCGGCGGCTCGTCTTGATGGTGCTGGCGTCGACCCATTCATTCTTGTCCCGGTCGTAGACGCGGGCCGCGCTCGCGGGAAGCACGCTGGTAACAGTCAGCAACGCCGCAAGGATTACGGCGATGGTCGTCTTGATCTTGTTCATATGTCGGACTGCGCCTCTGACGGAGTAAAACCCGGCCGCGAAGCGACCGGATCAAATCAATCCTTGCTGCATAACTAATTCGCGCTGTGCGTAAAAGCGGTCTCGCCATGTTTTGACCACAGGTTGGCCATGCGAGGTTCGAATTGTTGCTGCGACGCGACATTTCGTCGATCACGGCACCGTGAAGAGCCCGGTTGACAAGGGTTTTTGAGCCCTCTAGCACCGTCGCCACCGCAAGGGGAGGGGGCTTTGAGCGAAGACCAGAAGCGAATCGCGGCCGCGAGGGCGCTGGAAGAGGTGCGCCCCGGCATGCGCCTTGGCCTCGGTACCGGCTCTACGGCGAAGCACTTTGTCGATCTCCTCGGCGAGAAGGTTGCCGCAGGGCTCGACGTGCTCTGCGTCCCGACCTCCGAGGTCACGGCCGCGCAGGCACGCAGCCTCGACATCCCGCTCACCGATCTCGAGACCACGCCGCGCCTCGATCTCACGGTCGACGGCGCCGACGAAATCGGCCCGGGCCTGGCGCTGATTAAGGGCGCGGGCGGCGCGCTGCTGCGCGAGAAGATCGTCGCGGCGGCATCGGACCGCATGGTGGTCATCGCCGACGCCTCAAAGCTCGTCGACACACTGGGAGAGAAGTTCCCGCTGCCCATTGAGGTCAACGCCTTCGGCCTGGGTGTCACCGAAAGAGCTGTTGCCGAGGTGGCAGCCAGCTTCGGCGCCACGTCAGCGCCAAAACTGCGCCGAAAAGCCGATGGAACGCCCTTCCTGACCGATGGCGGGCACCTCATCCTCGATGCTTTATTTGGCCGCATTCTTTCGCCAGAAGCCGTGTCGCGCGCGCTACTGGACATTCCGGGGGTGGTGCAGCACGGGCTGTTCCTCAACATGTGCAAGCGCGCCTATGTCGCCGGAGCCGACGGCACCAGGGTAATTGATGCGTGACGGCCGGCCGGATTTGCGGCAGAACGGGGTGGAATTCCAACGATGGACAACAATGCAATGAACTTTCTGCGCAAGCGCCTGTCGCTGCTGATCGCGGCCATTCTCGCCGCCACCATGAGCCTGGCGGCCCTGCCGGCCGCGGCCCAGGAAATCTCTCCCGAGCACCTGGCGCTGGCCCGCAAGTACATCGACCTTACCGACAAGGCCAATGTCTACGAAGGCATGCTGCTCTCGGTGGCCATCGACACCATGCGAACGATCGTCCAGCAGAACCCGGAACTGGTCAACCAGACCGACGAGGCGATCAAGAAGTCGCTGGATGCCTATCGCGAGAAGAAGGGCGACCTGCTCGACCAGTTTGCCCGCGTCTACGCGCTCAACTTCACGCAGGAAGAACTGACGCAGATCGTCGCCTTCTACGAGTCGCCGGTCGGCCAGAAGCTGGCGACGGCCAATGCCACCCTCAATGAGAATATCCAGACCGTGGTCGGCGTCTTCGAGGGCAACCTCGGGCGCGAATTCTTCGCCAAGGTCCGTGCCGAACTGAAGGCCGCCGGCTTCGACGTCTGACCTCTGGGCAGATCAGCCATCCAAGACCCCGCCTTGTGCGGGGTCTTTTGTTTGATGCTAGAAGCTCTCCGGTTATCCCCTTGAGGAGCATCACGTGTCCGACCAGTTCGATCTCATCGTCATCGGCGCCGGTTCCGGTGGCGTGCGCGCCGCCCGTATGGCCGCCACCTACGGTGCCAAAGTCGCAGTGATCGAGGAGTATCGGGTCGGCGGCACCTGCGTCATCCGCGGCTGCGTGCCCAAGAAGCTCTTCGTCTATGCCTCCCGCTTCTCCGACCTGTTCGAGATCGCCGGCAGCTTCGGCTGGACGGTGAGCTCGAGCTTCGATTGGCCGACGCTGGTCGCCAACAAGGACAAGGAAATCGCCCGGCTCGAGGCCGCCTACGTTTCCGGTCTGGAAAAGACCGGCGTCACCATCATTCGCGACCGCGCCGTGCTCACCGGACCGCAAAGCGTTCGGTTGGTGAAGGACGGTCGGGAGCTTCAGGCCAGGTACATCCTCGTTGCCACGGGCGGCCACCCCTACATCCCCGATATCCCGGGCAAGGAGCTCGGCATCACCTCCAACGAGGCGTTCCACCTCGAAAAGCTGCCGCATTCCATCCTGATCGAAGGCGGCGGCTACATTTCGGTCGAGTTCGCCACCATCTTTGCCGGGCTGGGGGTCAACACGACCATTATCTACCGCGGTGATTGCATCCTGCGCGGCTTCGACGAGGACCTGCGCATGGGGCTGGAAGCTGGCCTCCTCGATCGCGGCATCAAGATCATCTACCAGACCACAGTCACCGCCCTGCGCGAGGCCGGCAACGATATCGTCGCGCGCTTCAGCGATGGCACCGAGGCGCCGTTCGGCGCCGTGATGTTCGCCACCGGCAGGCGAGCCAATGTCGGCGGGTTCGGTCTCGAGGAACAGGGCGTAGAACTGACGCCCGACGGTGAGATTGAGGTCGACAAGTACTCTCAGTCCTCCGTCCCCTCTATCTACGCGGTGGGCGACGTCACCGGCCGGGCGCAACTAACCCCTGTGGCCATCCGGGAAGGTGCTGCCTTCGCCGCCACCGTGTTCAACAACACCCCCACTGCCGTCGACCATTCGCTGATCGGCACGGCCGTCTTCGCCGAGCCAGAAGTAGCGACCATCGGTCTCACCGAGCTCGAAGCGGCGACCCATGGCGATATCGACGTCTACATCGCCCGCTTCCGTCCGATGATCATCACGCTCTCCACCCACACCCAGCGTATGATGCTCAAGCTCATCACCGAAGCCAATGGCGGCAAGGTGCTGGGCGTCCACATCCTCGGGCCCGACGCCGGAGAGCTCATCCAGGTGGTCGCTATTCCCATGAGCATGAACGCCACCAAGGCCGATTTCGACCGCGCCATCGCCATGCACCCGACGGCGGCAGAGGAACTGGTGACGATGAAAGCGCCAACCTACGTCTATCGCCGGGGGGTGAAGCAGTAGGCCGCGCGGCCCACTTCCAGCTTGGCATCGCCCCTCCGGGTTGATAGACCGCGCGCGAAGTGTTGGAGCGCGTAGTGCCATGAGCAGCTGGACCCCGCAGAGCTGGAGAAAAAAGCCGATTTCGCAGGTTCCGGTCTATCCGGACGAGGGGAAGCTGGCGGCAGCCGAGGCCCAGCTGGGCAAGTTCCCGCCGCTGGTCTTTGCCGGCGAAGCGCGGGAACTGAAGCATTCGCTCGGCGAGGTGGCGCAGGGCAGGGCGTTCCTGCTGCAGGGCGGCGACTGTGCCGAAAGCTTTGCCGAGCATGGCGCTGACCACATCCGCGACTTCTTCCGCGTCTTCCTGCAGATGGCGGTGATCCTCACCCACGGGGCCAGCAAACCCGTCGTGAAGGTCGGCCGTATCGCCGGCCAGTTCGCCAAGCCGCGCTCGTCCGACACCGAGACGG
This sequence comes from Devosia sp., assembly GCA_036568845.1. Classification (GTDB taxonomy): domain Bacteria; phylum Pseudomonadota; class Alphaproteobacteria; order Rhizobiales; family Devosiaceae; genus Devosia_A. The sequence continues at coordinate 7,377 of DATCRS010000025.1, forward strand.
TCGATGGGGTGACGCTGCCCAGCTATCGCGGCGACATCATCAACGACATCGCCTTCACCGAAGCCGCGCGTGTGCCCGACCCCGAGCGCCTGCTGCTCGCCTACCGGCAGTCGGCGGCGACGCTGAACCTGCTGCGCGCCTTCGCCTCGGGCGGCTATGCCGACCTGACCCGCGTGCACGAATGGACCGTGGGCTTCATGAAGGGTTCGACCGCCTATCCGCGCTTCGAGGAGCTGGCAGCCAAGATCGATGACGCCATCGACTTCATGCGTGCCCTCGGCCTCACGCCTGACAACACGCCGGCGCTGCGGGAGACGAAGTTCTACACCAGCCACGAGGCCCTGCTGCTCGGCTACGAGGAAGCGCTGACCCGCCGCGACTCCATCACCGGCGACTTCTACGCCACCTCCGGCCATATGCTCTGGATCGGCGACCGTACGCGCCAGCCGGATGCCGCGCATGTCGAGTACTTCTCCGGCATCCGGAACCCAATCGGCATCAAATGCGGCCCGAGCCTTGCCGGCGACGATCTGCAGAAGCTGCTCGACCGGCTCAACCCGGCCAACGAACCGGGCCGCATCACGCTGATCGGCCGCTTCGGCTCAGACAAGATCAACGACCACCTGCCGCGGCTCATCGAGGTGGTGCAGAAGTCCGGCCATCACGTCGTCTGGTGCTCCGACCCGATGCACGGCAATACCGTCAAGGCCTCGTCGGGCTACAAGACCCGGCCGTTCGAGCGCATCCTTTCCGAGGTACAGTCCTTCTTCGGCATCCATCGCGCCATGGGTACCTATGCGGGCGGCATCCACATCGAGATGACCGGCGACGACGTTACCGAATGCACCGGCGGCGGCGTCGCCGCAATCACCGAGGCGGGCCTTCAGGATCGCTATCACACCTATTGCGATCCGCGCCTCAATGCGTCGCAGGCGCTGGAACTGGCCTTCCTCGTCGCCGAAGAGGTACGGGCGCAGCGCCCGGCCCGGGAAGTCCGCGCCGCCGGCTAAGGGTTTTGTTAAGGCTTTGATAGCGGAACATTAACCCTAACAGAGCATAAACGATCTCGCGCTCCAGAGTTGCTTGCGAGGTCCCCATGTTGCGTTCGGTTTCACTGCTCGCCGTGGCCGTCGGTTCGGCCTTCTGCAGTGCGACACTCGCTGCCGACTGGCAGTGGCAGGATGAGGGTTTTCGCGAGAGCTACGCGCTCGAAGAAGACAACCCGATCGCCATCGAGCTCGGCGCTCGCTACTGGTACTCGATGGGCCAGCACAACATGACAGTCATCGGGGACAATTACTCGTCCACTGACCAGAGCCATATTCTGGAGGCGGTGGCGCGTATCGAGGAGCCGGCGACAGGTTGGTACGGCAAGGCCATCGGCGGCTACGCGGCGGTCATCAGCAACG
>DATCRS010000026.1:0-2274 GCA_036568845.1 Devosia sp.
GCGCTACCTCGATCCGAAGGATGCCCCGCCCGATCTGACGAGCGCCGGTTTTGCCGAAGAGGGAGACGAGGAACTGGCGCTCGAGCTGAGCAAGCTCGGCCTGATCTGAAGGCGGGTCGCGACTCGTGCTTTGCCCGGACCGTCAAGTTAATTGCATGCAGAAACGCTATCCCGGCAGCGGTTTGTGACCAAACTGCCTCTTGAACCAAATCACAATTTCGCCGCAGATTTTCGGTCGGGGGCATGGAGACCGTAATGGGGCGCACGGGCACTCATGTCATTGTCGTGGGGAACGAGAAAGGCGGGTCGGGCAAGTCGACCACCGCGTTTCACCTCGCGATTTACTTAATGTATCAGGGCTTCCGCGTCGCCTCGATCGACGTGGACAGCCGGCAGCAGACCTTTACCAACTACGTCAAGAACCGCCGCAACTGGGCGCAGGCGCGCGAGCTGCAGGTGCCGCACACGACGCATTATCACCTGCCGCTGACCCGCTCAGATTCGATCAAGGAGAACCAGCGGCTCGAGTTCGACCTCTTCCGCCAGGCGGTGATGGAGGTCGAGGGACAGGCCGATTTCCTGATCGTCGACACGCCGGGCTTCGACACGCACCTGACGCGGCTCGCGCATTCGCTGGCCGATACGCTGATCACGCCGCTCAACGACAGCGTCATCGACCTCGACGTGATGGCGCATGTCGATCCGGTCACCGGCGAGCCGCGCGAGATGAGCCACTATGCCCGGCTGGTGCAGCGAGCGCGGACCGAGCGCCTCGCCATCGACGGCCAGACCATCGACTGGGTGCTGGTGCGCAACCGCATCTCGATGCTGTCGTCGCGTAACATGCGGCTGGTGCAGTCGGGCCTCGAAAAGATCGCCGTGCGGCTCGGCTGCCGCGTCGCCGAGGGCATCGCCGAGCGCGTCATCTTCCGCTCGCTGTTCCCCACCGGGATGACGGTGTTCGATCCGCTCGACGAGGAGCTGCTGGGCGGGCTGCCCTCGATGTCCCATATCAGCGCCCGGCAGGAATATCGCATGCTGGTGGACGCGTTGCAGTTGCCGATCAGCGAACGCGCCGAGGCCAGACGGGCAGCGATGGCTGCTTGGTCGAAAGGGGCGGCAGAGCCGGCACAGTTCGAGCATATGGAGCGGGTGCCGGGGGAGTGAGGGGGCGACACCACTGGGAGACCGATCTCTTCCCGAAGAAAGGCTCGCACCCTGGGGGAGTGTCGCATGGATTTGTCCGTAGGCTCCGGGTGGTGGAGTGTCATCGGTCAGTGTGCCGACATAGTTGGCTTCGCCCTACTTACATGGGACGTGTATCCGGAGTATCGCGCGTCACGGGTTCGCCGATTGTCGCGGAGCTACCTGACCCAAACGAGGAGGGCGATAGAAGACCTCGTCCTGAACAAGGAAAGGCTCGTTCCCGATGTGCTCTGGGCGATCCTACAGAAGGAAAAGATCGACCTCCGAACCGCGATAAAGACCGGTCAGCTAATGTCCATGCCGAGCAGGCATGTCACGAACGCGATGACCGCCGAGCAACGGCAACTTACCAATGAACTGATCGGCAATCTCAGTGCACTCGAACAAGTCCATGAGGAATCGCATTCTAGTGTCGACGGGTCGTGGTTCCCAAATCCTCACTCTGGAAACACTAGAGCGGTAGATGAACTGATACCTCTCCCGGATTCACTTCGGAAACTGGCTCGGACCATAGGTAGGTTGGCGAACAAGCCACTCATAATCGACGATCCCGACACGGGGTTGCCAGTGGAGGCCCCTCCCAAGCTCCTGCAACAGCTCATAGCCGTCAACAACGTTGTGCGAATGTTCGACATTGCGTCTGGCGCTAGACATCGTTGGTTGGTTTGGGTCGCCGTTGGTCTTATCCTTGGTGGTTTCTTGGGGCAGGTGATTGGCAGCATCCCGGTCGAGGCGAAGGGTTGCGAGCCTCGATGCGTCGTAATGACGCCACGGGACTCCCCCTAGCTCACACCAGCAACGACTGTGCTCCGTCGATCCACACCGGGGTGCCGGAGATGTGGCGGGAGCGGTCGGAGGCGAAGAAGAGGACGAGGTCGGCGACCTCTTCTGCCGTGCCGGGCTGGCCGCGGGTGAGAGGGACTGTGCCTTCTGGGTATTTCGCCGGCACCTTGGCCTCCTCGACATTCTCCTTGCTGGTGTTGTCGTCGATCTCGCTCTCGATGGCACCGGGGCAGATGACGTTGACCCGGATGCGGTGCCTCGCGAGCTCGAGCGCCGCCATCTGCG